>CAILAQ010000778.1 GCA_903832165.1 uncultured Bacteroidota bacterium
CTCCCGAGTTGAAGTCCGAATGGTCCGCCCAATAAAAAGCTGGCCTTGTTGGCAATCCTGACGTTAGGCGAATAGAGAATTACTGCTGCAATTACCTCAGGATAGTCAGCTGCCATTTGAAGCGCCAGAGTTCCTCCGGTAGAAGTACCCATCAGGATTATTTTTTTGCCGAGGGTTTTAGCAATAACGAGAGCTTCTTTTGCTGAATTCCACAAATTATCGGGAGTCATGTTTAACAAAGGATCCGGGGAGATCAATCCATGTTCGGCCAAACGGGGAATATAGGTATTCATGCCAAAAGCCTTGCCAATATTTACATGCGTAGGATTTCCCTCTTCAGGAGATGCAGAAAATCCATGCAGGTAAAGAAGGCAATACGCTGTTTGTTCGCGGTTAGCTTCGTTGGCATAGATTACCTGGGAGGCATTACCTGGCTTGATATTCGGCACCGCAATTTCTTTAAGTGCCACATATCTTCCTGCCTCTGAGGAGGTTACGGAAATAACAGGCAGGTCCTTTGTTAAATGGGCCTTTGACTGTGCAGGTCCGGCCATGATGGTCATTGTCAAAACCATCAGGATTCCGGCGGTCAGAAAAAGTCTTTTGTTTTTCATAGCTATAAGATATCAGGTTTTCATTTTCCTAATGAAATAAGACACCCTGATCGGATGTTGCGAGGATATCGGCAATATGCAGACAACGAATACCCAGATGTTGTTTTCGGATATAAGAATCAAGATGCATAAGGCATGACATTTCCGTTGACACTATATATTCAGCGCCGGTTGACAAAGCATTTTCAACCTTTTGCTGCGCCATTGCAGTTGAAACAGGTTCATGTTTTATAGAAAATGTTCCCCCAAAACCGCAGCAGGTATCGGTATCAGGCATTTCCAGGAGTTCCAGGCCCCTGACTTTTTCGAGCAATGCGCGGGGTTCGCTCCTGATTCCATATTCACGAAGAGCTGCACAGGAATCATGGTAGGTAACCTTGGCTCTGAACCGGGCGCCTACATCTCTAACCTGCAAAACATTAACAAGGAAATCGGTAAATTCATAGATCTGCGAACGGAGCCTGTTATATTGATTAAGGTATATAGTGCCCTTTAGCAGTCCGGCATAATAATTCTTCACGTAACCTGCACAGGAAGCTGATGGACAAATTATTGGTCTGGAAGCACTGAAGTCATCAATGAATTTATTAGCCAGATCCCTGGCTATATCCCAATGGCCCGCATTATAAGCCGCCTGGCCGCAGCAGGTCTGTTCAGGGTTATAAAACACTTTACACCCGACATTTTCGAGTACGCGATGAACATTCCAGCCAGTATCAGGATAAAGCTGGTCAATAAAACAAGGCATGAACAGATCGACTTCCATAATGGGATAAAAGTATCGAAATCCGCATCAATTTCAGAGAATTGCTTCGGCAATTTTGCGGATATTGTCCGCTCGTCCCATGGTAAAAAAGTGAATAATCGGAACACCGTATGCGATCAGCTCTTTGGATTGTTGTATGGC
>CAILAQ010000779.1 GCA_903832165.1 uncultured Bacteroidota bacterium
ATAAAGGATTGCTGGATTGTTCCCCATTGCCGAAAAATCCGGTTAAAGAGCAAGACGGTGAAGTTACTTTCCTGACGGAAGATGAATTGAAACTTATGGTTGACCTATATCAGAAGGGCACCCTTTCAGGATGCTTACAGTCTGTGCTTCGTTGGTATTTATTTTGTTGCAGTACCGGACTCAGGATATCTGACCTCAGAGCCATTAGCATGGAGAATATCATGAAGGATCTGCTGGTTTTTGTGATGATCAAAACAACCAACAGTACAGGGAAAATTGTTAAAATACCTCTAATGGAATTTGCAAAGCAACTGATCGCTGATGAAGGTGCATACCACATTAATAATAGGGTTTTCAATTGTATCTCTGAACAGAAGATGCGCGACTATATTAAGACGGTTGCGAAAAGCCTGGATATACCCAAAATTGGGAATTGGTATTCCTCGCGCCACACTTTTGCCACTATATTTCTTCGTAATACCTACAATTTGCTTGCCTTACAGAAGTTGCTTGGCCATGCGAATATCCGGGATACCATGAAATATACTCACATCATGACAGAGGACGTTGAAGATGCGATGGGGTTTCAGAATAAATTTTACACCAGGTAGAATTCACAATCTCCGGGCACCGGTCCCTGACTTTCAATAGTCAGGATCCGGCGTTTGAGGATATAGTGATTGGATTCGATCTCATAAATCGTCATAAAATCAAGGATAGAAGGATCAAGGATTGTCCAGGTCACTGATTTGCGAGTTTTCCACCATTCCAAATAGCCTTTCCAAAGTTGCTCATAGAGACCGGTTTCACCCTGCCATTTCAGGCTGAGGGAGGCCCCGGGCCAAAGGTCGCCGCCAGGACCAAAAGCATCAGAGGAACCATAAGGGTACAAATCACCATTTGAATCTTCTGCCATTCCACGATAGAACAAAAGACGAAGTGTACAAGGCTGAGAATCTGTTCGTATGATTGAGCTTGATTGCTGCTGAGCTTGAGGGCACCGGATATAACAACCTTCCGGGATTCGTTGATAGTGGATCATTGGAAGAGTTGATGCCAGGGTTGAATATTCCTCCGGATCTGTACCGATTTTCAGGTCTTGGAAATCATTGGAATACAGTAGCCATGAATAGGTGGTCACTCCGTCCACGGTTTCCGGGGCAAACTGAAAATACTGATGCCAATTTTCCACCAAGCGGATCTCATTTGCTGTTGGCACGAGAGCATGCAAAGCAGCGATATTTGGTACCGATGGGAATATCAGCTCGGGATGCTCGTAGATGTCTTTAATGCCCTCAGAGAAAAGCAGGTCATTCCCTTCATGCGTCCAGCGCAGGTAAATTCCTTTCACATCGGTGGATACAGTCACTAATGGCCGGCCAATATATTTATCGGCAAGTGATACCGGTGATCCGACTGCGATCAGGTCTTGACGTTTCTTTATCCGGACGGTTCCGCTGGGTGTTACCACGAATGCCAGGTTAAACATATTTCGGATGGATAGGATGAAATCTGAGATCAGCATATCCGGGAGGTGATCTTTCAGATTGAACGTATCCAATCCACGGCTGATAGTTCGTGTATTCACCGTAAAAACCCGCCAGGTGCCGGTCGTATTATCATAACCGAATTTGGTAATAGGTGTCAGTGTGTAAGTGAGTTTGGCGCTATCATGGTTGTTATAGATGCAAAGGCCTTTTAAATCTGGATCGGTAGCAAGAATATTTTCCTCCAATTGGAAATTAAAACTTTCGAAGACACGCTGGATAATATAGGATAGGTATGGAAAAGGGGTAATCGCATAAATAAGCCCTTCTGCCTGGTACCAG
>CAILAQ010000780.1 GCA_903832165.1 uncultured Bacteroidota bacterium
ATGGAAACAGTATATATCATCCGCAAATAGTGAAAAATGAGGCCACGAATCCTTTCGGAATATTGGTGTGGATTTGTGCAATAATTTGTGTCAATTTGTAGATAAATTCTTGAATAAATGAAGGTCGCAGTTGTCACAGGAGCCAGTCGCGGAATCGGTTATGCCATTGCAAACGCATTGGCTGCAAAGGATTATAAGGTAGTTGGGATTTCAAGAAACATTGAACCCGGAGCTCCGTTTGCCCTGACTATTCAGGCAGATATTTCAGATATAGAAAGTCAGACGGCTGTTTTAAGTCAGATTGCAGCGAAATTTGGCCGTATCGATCTGCTGGTGAACAATGCCGGTGTGGCTCCGTTGAAAAGGATGGATATTCTGGAGGCGGGTGTGGAAAGCTTCGACAGGCTCATGAATATCAATCTTCGGGGACCTTTCTTTTTTACGCAGATGGTTGTTAATTATATGCTGGAAGGAGATGCGGTGAGGAGGATAGGTGGTGAGGAGCTTAAGAAATCCGTGATATTCATAACGTCAATATCGGCAGTTGCTTCGTCGCCGGAGAGGGCAGAATATTGTGTGTCGAAGGCGGGGTTGAGCATGGCGGCGCAGGTGTATGCCGACAGGCTGGCTTCAACTGGCATCTCTGTTTATGAAATCAGGCCGGGTGTGATCTATACCGATATGACTGCGGGAGTAAAGGAGAAATACGACAAAAAAATTGCTGAAGGACTGATTCCGGAAGGTCGCTGGGGAGAGCCGGAGGATATCGCAAAGGCAGTGGCAGCTCTAGCCGGCGGCGAAATACCCTATTCAACCGGAACCATAATCGAGATCTCAGGGGGTATGAATATCAGGCATTTGTAACTATTTGACGAATGAAGCCTTTTCCCTTTTTTTGTATGTTGAAAGTCAGGTAAATCCCCTGATTTGTTTTGTTAATTTCATGGCAAGTCCATAAAATGCATTCACCATGCGAAAAATGAAAAAAATGCAATTTTTGATGGGTTCAGGAATTCTGATCCTGATTCTGATTTGTCTTTCCTGCAAAAAGGAACCCACTCCTGACCCCAACCAGCCCCTCATTGACAAGATGAAGGCGGCTGCTGATTCCATAATTACAAACACGTCGGTTCCCGGACTGGTGGCTCTGGTGGTTGACCACAAGCGTGGCATCGACTGGCTCTATGCCGCCGGGGTAAGCAACAGGGAGACCCTGGCACCTATTGATACCAGTCATACCTTCCGGATTGCAAGTTGTACTAAAACCTTCACTATTACAGTGCTGCTTCAGCTGGTGGATGAAGGGAAAATTGCCCTTAATGATAAGCTCTCCAAATACTATCCTGAATACCCGGCATCGGACAGCATTACAATCCTGATGCTTACTAATATGACCAGCGGAATCAGCGATTATTTCAACGATGACCGCTGGCAAAACTCGATGAAGACAACCCCTCTCAGGGTATGGGCCCCTAAAGAATTCGCCGGCATGTCGTTCTCTCATCCTCTGGATTTCAGGCCCGGTACCGGTTACAATTACTCAAATGTGAATACGATCATCATCGGGATGATCATTGAAAAGGTTACGGGAAGCAGCCTGGCGACGGAGATCAGCAACAGAATCATCAAGCCACTGCACTTGACCAACAGCGGATTAGTGACCAACGGAACTTCACTGCCTGGGATTCACGGAAGAGGCTATGATTTTGGTGAACTGGATATGACGGGCGACCTGACAGAATCATTCGATCTGTCCAACTGCTGGGCTGCAGGATCGGTATACACAACTCCCCGCGAACTCCAGAAGTTTATCGAACAGCTCGTTAAGGGAGGATTTCTGTCAGATTCGCTCCAGTATCGCAGACTCAACCAGGATTTCCACGAAATCAGTCAGATCCAGTCATACGGAATCGGAATCTCCAAACTCGTCGGTTTTTATGGACATAACGGGATTGTATGGGGATATCTTTCTTCTATGTATTATAGCCCCGATAAGGATTGCACTGTAATCATCTATTACAACCTCAGCCAACCAGCGACTCACATGCCCGATAACCTTTTCGGGAAAATCTATATGATTCTATACGGTAATCCGGAGCCTCGAAAATGAGAAAACCTATACTC
>CAILAQ010000781.1 GCA_903832165.1 uncultured Bacteroidota bacterium
CGAAGGATACGAAGGAACTCACCCATCACCCGGCGATCGTCAGTCACATGTTCCAATACATGATTACAAAGGATCATATCGAATGAATCAGCCTCGAACGGGATTTCATGCAGGTCAAAATGAAAATCCGCCAGCGGGGATTCCAGATCCGCCGTAATATATTCGATATGCTTCATTTGCTTAAAGCGGTTGTAAAAGCACTGCTCAGGAGCCACATGCATCAGTTTCCTGGGCTTTGAAAGAAAGTCGGAATTGTTTTGCAGCCATAACCAGATCAGGCGGTGGCGTTCGAGCGACAGGCAAGAGGGGCATAGGACATTGGATCGGGAGCTCACTCCATAAGGAAGAAATTTCCTGAATGTTGATCCGCAAACGGGGCACTCAACAGCATTTCCCCTGAGCAATGGCTTGAAAAGTCCCATAAAAATATAGCTGACCCGGATGAGAAAAGGCCGGGGAAAAATCCGGAGCGCCCATCGAATCAGGCTTTTCATATCTCTTCAGCGATCAGGTATTTATTCCGGTCAGTGGCAGAGCGTGAAACCAGCTCAGCAAGGAATCCTGTCAGAAACAATTGTACGCCAATGATGACTGCCAGAAGCGCCAGATAAAACAATGGCTGCGCTGTAATTTCCCTCGGAACGATATGATGGGTGATATCATGAATTTTTATACCAATTAGCCAGGCTGTTACAATCGCACCGAAAAGCATCATCAGCATTCCCATCGATCCGAAAAAATGCATTGGCTTTTTAGCAAAACGAGTAATAAAACTAACTGTAAGTAAATCAAGGGCACCGGTAAACAAGCGGCCGATACCGTATTTGGATTTCCCATATTTCCGTTCCTGATGAGCGACGATTTTTTCACCAATATGGCTGAATCCGCTGCGTTTTGCAAGAATCGGAGTATAACGGTGCATATCGCCAAAGACCTCAATGCTTTTAACCACTTCATTCCGGTATGCTTTCAGTCCGCAGTTGAAATCGTGAATCTTAATCCCACTGTTCAATCTTGCAACGTAATTGAAAAATTTCGACGGCCAGCGTTTTGAAACCGGATCCTTCCGTTTCTTTTTCCAGCCTGATACCAGATCAAATCCATCCATCCGAATCATTTTCATCAATCCGGGAATTTCTTCAGGACTATCCTGAAGATCGGCATCCATTGTGATCACTACATCGCCCTTAGCCAGACTGAATCCGCATTGCAGCGCTGCAGCCTTACCGTAATTCCGTTGAAAACGAACGCCCTTTAACTGAGAAAATCGTGTCGACAGATCTCGTATAACGGCCCAGGATCCATCACGGCTGCCATCGTCAATCAGTATAACCTCATAAGTCAGATTCTCTTTTTCAGCAACACCTGAAATCCATTGCATCAGCTCCGGTAAGGAATCTGCCTCGTTCAATAAAGGAATAACTATCGATAAATCCATGGCAGTTGGTGATTGACTATTCTTCAGTATTTTGAATTTCAGACATCGCCTGCTGATAGGGATCTCCCTCTTTTTTTATAAAGGCAGATACTATCAGAGATAGGATTACCCCTAAAAAGGTAGTGCCGATAATTACAGAGAAGAACTGCATACCCGGGCCGTGAAGCTTTCCGGCAAACGACATGGCTGCTGAAACCTGCTCTTCAGTCAAACCCCGTTTGTAATATTGTTCCTCCATGAGGTCAAGCATCCGATCGACAGCGTGAGGATCAATCCAGGTAAGATAGATCACGTTATAAAAACCATAAATAATAGAGGCAAAAAACATAAACAGGATACCGGCGCTGAGTGCCTTTCCATATTTGATATAACCTCCGTTGTATTGATCCCGCCAGTTCTTCAGGCAGAAATAGAGAACCACAAAATAGGCAGCCCAATTAACCCATTGCATCCACCAGGAACCATCAAGACTGAAAATCCAGACCATAACGGCTAATATAATGATAACCAAGGCGATAATCAACCCGTAGGTCATGGCTGGTCTGATAATTGAAGGTCTGTTGGATTCCATATTTCAGTTGTTCATTTTGCTGAATGGCAAATATAGCGCGAAAATCTCTCAACTGAAAAACATTTACTATCTTTGCAGCAGGGTAAGTCTTATACGGCCAGCTCCCGCCGAACTCCCCCAGGGCCGGAAGGCAGCAAGGGTACGCGGTCGTAGCGGCGCGATATAAGTAGCTTACCCTTCTTTTTTTATCTGCAGTTTCCTACCTTTGCCGGGTCCAAACCAAAAGCAAATGAATAATTCAATCAGGATACTGCTGGCCCCACTGCTTCTTTCATGCATTTTTCTCAGCAGCTGCATTAAGACTCCCGTTATTAATTATGCTGATGGATTTTTTTCCGATACGGTAAAAAACCTGTCAACGGTTAACAGCGTATATGATGATTATAACACATCCGGTCCCGGGATTTTATCCCTGGCCATCCCGATTGTGTTTTCTTCCAACCGGAACACCCTTGGAAAAGCCTATGACCTGATCGCTTATCAGTTAATGATTTCCTTTAACCAGACTTCCGGAGCCCTGCTGCTTACCGGCTATGAAGGGCAGGCCTATCCATATAATTATCTGACCAGCTATGCCAACACGGAATATGATGAATTCGGACCCTTTACTTCCTACCTCGGCGGAATGGAATACATGTTTATGTTTGCCAGCAACAGGAACAATAAAAATATGGAGATTTACTTCTCGTATTATAATGATGCCAGCTTTGGCGGAATGTCCCCGATCGATCCCGCTCCTTCGCGCCTGAGAGGATTGAATTCCCCGCAATATGATGCTTACCCTGCTCTCGATGTAACATTAAAACAGGTGATCTTTGCCTCCAACCGTGATGGTGAGCTTGATCTTTACCGGGTGCGGCTGCCGGAAAAAGTAGATTATCTTTCCTGGGCGAGGGCCGACACATTATATCCGGCTGAAAGATTGTCCGTACTGAATTCCGACTCCACAGAAATGTTTCCCTATATCAATGGAAATACTTTAGTCTTTTCGTCCAAGAGAATTGGTGGTTTTGGAGGATATGACCTCTACTATTCACTCCATGATGGCACTGAGTGGGGCAAACCGGTTAACTTCGGGCCTGCCATAAATACTCAGTATGATGAATACCGTCCCGCAATATTTCTGGACACCTATTTTACCAACAATCTGATGCTCTTTTCTTCCAATCGCCCCGGTGGCAAAGGTGGAGTTGACCTGTATTACGTTGGGATTCCCAAAGTTCTGAAATGATTCCAGTCAACAAATAAATCGATGATCCGGAAGATATACCCCGAGAACCCCAACCCGAAAGAAATTGACAGGGTTGTGGAGATTCTGAAGGATGGAGGTGTTATCATTTACCCAACGGATACCGTATACGGGCTTGGATGCGACATAACCAAAAGCAAGGCCATTGACCGTGTTCATCAGATTAAAGGGCTGCGGCCGGAAAAAACAAATTTCTCCTTTATCGTTTACGACCTCAGTCACCTGTCTGATTACACAAAACCTATTGACAATCAGACATACAAGCTCATGAAAAGAAACCTTCCCGGACCATTTACCTTTATCCTGGAAGCCAGCAATAATGTACCAA
>CAILAQ010000782.1 GCA_903832165.1 uncultured Bacteroidota bacterium
ATTGAAATGAAAATCGATTAGTTTTTTACTTGCCTTATCTATTTCATATCCTTTGCCTTGCGGTGCCGCGGGGGAATTCTGAGTACCGGTGGGAGTCATTCCGAATCTCATAACCACCCAGTTCCCTGCCGGAGCATCCCAGATAAGTTTACCATCTTTATCCATGAACTGAGTAACATCAATGACATCCTCAGCAGCAACTCCCTGGTTTCCCGAATTTCCGTTATCCTGGTTCACCCAAACGTAAGTACCCCAGAGTGGAACAGGCGTTGGATGCATTTTCCCCAATTGCTTTTCAACAAATCTTTCTAAAAGTGCCTGCTCTGTAATCCGGATTTCAGCAAATACATCTTTGGGTTCCTTAACAGATAGATTTTTTAGTCTCAGCTTGAATTTGCCTGATTCCACGGAAGGTAGCGAAATAGAAACCGGACCGGAAGGATCGGGCCCCACATTCAAGGCATTATTGCTCCGGTCGTAAACAAAACTCCGGACTAGTTTAAACTGGCCATCCTGCTGTGCAAATAATTCACAATCAGCGCTTAGCTGCACTTTTCCCGGATAAAGCAGAATAGTATTTGCCTTGATGGAAGTCTGATCTATCAACTCAATTTCAAAAGTTTTCGCGCCGGTTTCGGC
The DNA here is from genome assembly GCA_903832165.1 of uncultured Bacteroidota bacterium. Taxonomy (GTDB): domain Bacteria; phylum Bacteroidota; class Bacteroidia; order Bacteroidales; family UBA12481; genus UBA12481. The sequence goes on from CAILAQ010000782.1 coordinate 640, forward strand.
AAAAATCAATTTTTTCTCGCTTATAGATCTGAGATTCTTTTCTGCCTCAGGAACAGCAATAACATAGACATCCTGAAAAACCTCCTTTGGTTTCGGCAGGTTGATCTGGATTTTTGCTCCCCCTGTTATCTTTGTTTCCGAATAAACCAGATACCGCATGGCCATTTCCGGCTTAACCCAAGGGCCGCCTGACTGACTCCATCCCGGGCAATTAAATACCCCGATGTCTACACCAAGTCTTTTGCCCTCCTTTACTGCATGAACCATAATTTCCCACCATTGATCCGAAAAAAGGGGGACTCGTCCGTTAACTTCATTCGGGTTTACATTGCCGATGAAGGCACCGCCGATTCCAGCCTCTCTCATGGATTTCAGATCTTTGGTTACTCCCTCTTTTGAAATATCATCATTCAGCCAATACCAGTAGCACCAAACCTTATTCGTGTCAGCCGGCGATACAAATCCGGATTTAATTTTCTTATACTCCGACACTGTTAAGCCCGATTTGTTCTTGCAGCCTGCAACCAGGGCCACAACTATAACAGAGATTATCAGGATATTGAGAACCCCTGAACACCTATTGAATAATCTTGATTCCATCAGGAGCCGATATTTTAGTTACTATCTTTCCATCTGCCTGCTTATCGTGTCTTATCCGAATTACGCCCAAGGGAGTAGGAAAAGTGCCTTCAACCCATTGTAGATTCCCCAGATGAGGTTCAATCTTAACAACTTTACAACCCGGCTCGAGTATCTTTACGCCGAGAACATATTCCGACAGCCAGGGGGTAGGTCCGGAAGCCCAGCCATGGCAGAAGCTATGGCGGAAACCCTTGTAGCAGTAATCGCCATAAGTCTTATGAACATCGATCTGCTGATCATTGGGCATTTCATCAATTCTTGAAGCATTTTTCATCCAGCGAATATTAAAATCCTCCCAAAATGATGTTGCTCCAAGCATAATCATTCCGCCCCAATATTCCCTGATCAGATTTAATGCACCCGAATAATCGGCAGCTCTTGCTTTTGCACGAAGCATGTAAAATCCATAAAAAGTAGAAACATTTTCAGATCCACCCGCAGACAGAACATCATTAGCAGATTCCGGCGTCATCAATCCTGCCAGGCTTAAAAGTGAAGCTGCCTGTTTCGACTGAACGTTCTGAAAACTTACATTTGACATCAGTTTTGCTTTGGCCAGGCAAAGATTTTTCGTTTCAATTTCTCCAATCGCATCGCACATTTCAGCGCCGGCTTTAAGCGTCATCAGCAAAAGCCCCTGATACCCGGCATCAACGGCAGTTTTATCGCCGCTGCTTGGCCAGTCCAGAAACCTGTTGCCGTCGAGTTTTTCCTTCCCCTTTTCATCAACCATTGAACAAAACTTGCTGAGCAGTGCGCTCAGATAAGTTTTTTGCTCTTTCATATAATTAAGGTCGCCGGAAAAATTGTAATAATCACGGTGGATTAACACCCACCACATTGAATACGAGCTGATGCCGTTCATCCAGTCACTGACAGGAGTAATATCCCTTATCAGATCCAGGCTTTTGGTAATCACTTCATTACTTCCGAAGACTGACAATATGGTGCTGACTTCGGGATGCATATCGCCAATCCAGACCAGCCTGTCACGCTTAATCCCATCCCACATGTACTCCTGCATATTGAGGTGGGCTGTTTTTGCACCTGTCTGCCAGATACTGTTCAGCAGGTCATCATTGCACTTAAAGCTTCCAATCCAGGGAATATCGCGATAAATCGAAATGGCACGTATTTCCTTGATGCAGGCAGTGATGTTCTCACCAAGAAGGTCGACCTTCAAAAACCGGAATCCGGAATTGCCCGCTTCGATTCTTCCCAGCCAGGGCAGGGTCAGCTCAAAATCGCGCATCGCATGGTCGTTGGTCGCTGTGCCGGTACTATCGATCTCAGACATTGTTTCAGAGACTGACTCCCCAAGTCTTATTCTGAGTTTAACTGGCTTTTTGCTGCCAGTCATCCCTGTGACAATTTGTATTGCCCCCTGTAATTCGGCTCCGAAATCAAGGATAACTGATGCTTTCTGATCTGTTTTATTAATCAGGTAGCACAAATCTGCTCCGGACAAAACTGCCTGACCAATACCGGGCTTGAGCAGGTATTCGGGATGTTTTATCCGGGTGCCTGAAGTGTCTGACATCCAGATAATCCTGATCGGGGTTACCGGCTCACGGACAATAGAGCCCGACTGACCATATAATACAGAAGATGAAGCCAACACCAGGATGACCATCATGAAGTACCGACCCGCTTTATTCATCAGACTATCTTCTTTTACTCAGAAAACTTTTTTCATACTCCTGAATTTCCGCTACATAATCTTCTCCGACCGGAACTCCGGCCTGCATACAATAATAATCCCATACTGCGCCGAATGGTTTCGATTTGAGTTCTTCCATCAAGGCAAGACGCTCGAAAAGCTGCCCGTTTTCTTCTAATTTTTTCAATTCAGATGTTGGTTCCAGGAAAGCAAACATAAAGGCTTTCTTAACGGATCGGGAGCCAATAACATAAGCGCCGAGACGGTTTATGGAGGCATCAAAGAAATCGAGACCGATATTCACCCTGCTTAGGAAATTATTCCTGACAACTTCTGAAACTATCAGCTGGATATCTTCATTCAGCGTGACAACATGATCTGAATCCCAGCGTATCGGACGGGTAAGATGAAGCAGTAACTCGTCGACAAAAAGCAGACAAGAGGAGACTTTATCCCCAACCTGTTCGGTGGGATGAAAATGTCCGTTATCAAGGCAGATTAGCTTATTATTACTGATTGCATAGCCAAGGTAAAACTCCTGAGAACCAACGGTCATTGATTCTGCCCCGATGCCAAAAAGTTTGCTTTCGAGAGCATCCTTCATGTGTTCTTTGGGATATTCGATAGCCAGCGCCTCATCCAGCGACTTTTTAAGGATAACCCGATGAGCATTTCTGTCTACAGGAATATCTTTAGAACCATCCGGTATCCATATATTCATTACACAGGGAGTTCCCAGCTGCCTGCCGATCTCTGCAGAAATCTTGCGGCATCTCTTCAGATGTTCCACCCAGAATTTCCTGACCTCTTCATTCTTGGAGGACAATGTAAAACCTGCCTCCGCCTTAGGGTGGGAAAAGAATGATGGATTAAAATCCATTCCAATTCCCTGCTCTTTGCACCATTGTATCCACGACTGGAAGTGCTTAGGTTCGATCTGATCACGATCGACAAATTTATCCCCGAAATCACCATAAAGTGCATGAAGATTTAACCGGTATTTTCCTGGCAATAATGCCAGAACTTTCTCCAGATCACTTCTTAATTCGCAGATAGTCCTTGCTTTACCCGGGTAATTACCGGTTGCCTGAATTCCGCCTCCGGAGAGTGCTGCATCAGGAACCTCGAATCCACCCACATCATCAGCCTGCCAGCAATGAAGAGAAACGGTCACCTCATCCATCTTTTTTATTGCAGCATCAGTATCAATACCCAGGCTGGCGTATTGCTCTCTGGCAATAGCATAGGCTCTTTCGGTCAATTCTGTCTTATTCATAATCAAACTAACTTTTATAATTTCCAATTCCAACGATAAAAACTGAAAC
>CAILAQ010000783.1 GCA_903832165.1 uncultured Bacteroidota bacterium
CAGCACAGAGTTCAAACTTCAGATCGGTGCCATAATCGAAGGATTCACTGATCTGCACAACAACTATGTTCAGGAGAGGAGGGCCATGGAAAGAATTTGGAAACAAAGGGAAAAACAACTTGAAAAAGTTTTACTAAATACTAACCATTTCATTGGTTCGATTAAAGGTATTGCTGGCACCTCAATCGCTGACCTTAACCAGATTGGCTCATCGGACAATATCTTAGAACTTCCGGAGTAGAAAAGTCGATATGTAAAAATCCGACTTAGAACACATTTTCAATGGGTTAACCGATTACCGGATACAATTCCTCGACCGGATCCGATTGCCAATACTCATGGGTATCCACGTCCATCAGGGTTAGCTTGCCTTCCCATCCGGCACCCTGATCCAGGGCCCAAAGGTTGGTCAATTGAACCGGACGTAAGGCTGGATCAATTCGTTGGGTCGAAGTATGGCCTATAAATATCTCTTCATATTCTTCAAACCGGAGCGGGGACTGTTTTTGCTCTTTTGAATTGGAAAGGTTCTGCCGATGCCAACTCAACGCTGTCTTAATCAGGCTGCGGTTCCATGTATATTCAGAAAACTCTCCGTGTGCAAGCGTTTGGAGGTCAATCGGCAGATGATGGTCAAATCCACCATGAACGAATAAGCGCTTTTCCGGATCCTGGTAATAATACAAAGCCCTTTCCAAAAGGCCCCTATGCCTATTGATAGTTTGCTGTTTCTGTTCAGAGGTGAGCCTCTCATAGGATGCCATGCTTGCATCCCCACCCTGTTTTATCCACACCTCCGGAGTACTCTCCTGAATGAACCATTGCAACAGCCACCAATCATGGTTTCCCAAGATGTATACCAGATCCTTGATTTTCATTATTTCATCAAAACATTCCACTACTCCAGGATTCCTGTCACTTATATCTCCCAGACATATAAGCCGGTCATTTTCCGGATCCAATCTGCTTTTCTTCAGCACCTGCACTAAGGCTTTATGGGCCCCATGCACATCTCCAAGGACGAAAGTTCTCCTCATAATATTTTCATTAATTTATTTACTGCCAAAACTATTTCGCCACTACGACAGAAAGTGGCATTCCCTGAGTTTAATCTTGCATCACAATCATTTAAAATAATATGGACTCAAATGTTAAAATGAGGCTCATCGAGAGCTTCGAGGCAGTATACGTCGCAGCTAAAGACAGTAAGCTCAGCCCGGAGGTTTTTGTAAACATGGAAGATCATCTGTCGAACATCTCGGAATATCTGGCAATAAACCGAAAGCAGGCACTTATTGTAGCAATGACTGTTGCAGCCAACTGTCAGGGTGATACTGTGAACATCAAGGAATTAAGTCAATACCTGGATTGCACGCCCTTTACTCTCCTTAAACTATCTGATGAATTCGAAACACTTCGTAAAAGGGGCATTCTCAGAAAAGAGAAATCTTTGTTTTCCAACAGTGATTCAAAACTGGCAGAGAATTATAAGATGAATAACATAGTAATTGATGCCATTTTAGCGAATAAGCCCATGCCTGAAAAGGTCTCTGACCATTACAACGATATTTTTGATTTGCTCCAAGGA
>CAILAQ010000784.1 GCA_903832165.1 uncultured Bacteroidota bacterium
AGTGAATTCGCTCGGTCCACACATATAGTTGTACACCTCTGTACCCAGGCCCTCAAATACGCGATTCAGGCAATCCGGAATTTTTCTGGAACTCCCGGCGCATGGAGTAGAATTTCTCCCCGGAACCGGGTATCGGCACCTCCGTTACCACCTTAAAATTCCAATGCTCATATTTCCTGACATTATCCAGGCGTTGTGTAATCAGCGTGCAAGGCATACGCTCCTTGTCGGCCCTCATCAGTACAGGTTCTACCAGAAGCGACGAATACCGATGACCCATGAACTTTGGCGACACCGCTACCAGGTGCAGATACCACTGGGGATCATGTCCAAGGCTCTCTGTCACGGCTTTGATTACCATGCCAACCCGGATAAGTTTTTCCATTGTTTCCGGATGCTGAAAATCCGATTCCAGAAACGGGTCGGGATCTACCTCTCCTGAATGGTCCATTCCGGGCGGGAACCAGATGGTAATTGCAGCCAGATCAGACGTCATGCCTATCCGCAGGGCAGCAGGCGGGCAGGTCGTTACCAGTGACCTGAAAAACCTTCGCTTCAGCCGGAGATACTCTGGCTCATGCTGAAAAATAAAGTTGCCGATAGGATCATTACTGTCGATAAATGCCTCTGCGGAAACATCAGCCATTTTGCTGATCTCATCGATTGGAACTTCGTATAGATTCATTTTTTTACAAATATTTATTGGCCAAAAATTTTCATGCAGGAAATAAGAAATGCCTGGGCAGCAAGCCCGAAATCAGCATTTTGCAAATTCTCATTTAACCGGTTATTAATCTTATTCCGTTTCCCAAATTTACGCACTTGTTATTCAATCAGGATGCATTTCCGGGTAACGCAGCCCTTGCCGGACTCAAGCCGGTAAAAATAAATTCCGGGAGCAGCGCCTTGTGTAAACCAAACAATGGAGTGACTGCCGGAATCTTGTCTTCCATCCAGCAGCGTTTTTACGATTCGTCCTTTGTTATCAAGAATTGCCAGCCTAACCATCATTGCCTCTGCCAGATGATAATTAATGACGGCTGATGACCTTACGGGATTCGGGAATACCGATTCCAGAACCAATCCCGGCCCGCCGGTTTCATGATCAATAATTCCGGTTGTGGCATCCAGTTCCCGGATCGCATATTTCAGTTCAACATCAACACTATCCAGATAAAGCTGATCAATAATATCATCATTCAAGGGTATCCGGATATCAGGTAAAACGCCGCCAGTCATGGTTGAGTCACTGTCGAGCTGGACTTTGAAATCCTTGTCCACTGACTGGCCCACCGGAAATCTGAAATAAAGATCGTTTGGGGGTCGATAGAGATAGTGAACGGACCACCATTCAATTAATCCAAAAGAGCCGTTGGTACCGTTAAACCCAATTACTTTATTGCCTGGCATCCGCTGCAGCATCATAGGAATACCTTCACCTGAGCTCACATTTCGCGGGCTGACCAACACCATCACTGGTTTGGAAAACAATACCTCCTGGGGTTCAACAAATAAGGCTCCAAGCGGATAAACAGGGTTAATATAGGAGCCCAGCGTTTTACCATTGAAATGCTCAACCGGATATGGATACAGATCAAACCGGTTGATTCCGGGGTTATAGAAAGTCCAATATTCATAAAGGATGGTATCGGTCCTGAAAAACCCTGTAAGTGCCGCCGAAAGCATATCTGCGCCTCCGGTATTCACCCTCATGTCCAGAACCATTCCACTCACGCCGGCCTTATTGAAAGCTATGATTGCATCCCTGAAATCACAGTATATATTTGCGATCGATGCGGAATCGGAGCCCTCCATAGTTATCTTGAGGTAACCGTAATTACCTTCTTCTATTAATTTATAAAATACATATGGACCAGGATCCGGCACACGCTCCATCGGAGTCATTGTGGTCTGGTCGAAGGTTTTGTAATTGTCATCAACAGCCGTTAATACTGCAGTTACCGGGTTCGCAGCGTCCCTGTTCATGAACTTAACTTTCATCAACTTACCAACCGGAGCCCTGCCGATGAAACGGTATTGATTAAGTTTTTTAAATTCCCGGGTAGCAGGATTCATCTCCGACCACAAGGTACTGACGGTATCGATCACCTCCCACGCAGGCCTGTCATTGACTTCCAGGATCACGGCCCCGAATTTCATCCCGGCCAGTGCTGCAGGAGACCCGGGATTAACCAGACGGGCAACGATCCTTCCATCATCGAGGCCGGTAAGGGCAAATCCATAACTTCCGCCTATCTGCCTGTACCGGACAAAAGCCTTGTGGTCATCCCACCCCGCACCGCGAACAGAAACATGCCCATCCGGCAACTCAGCAACATATTCCCTGAGCGCCAGATAAAAGGCATTCGTATCCTGGGTCAGGTCAGCACTGATAACCCTGGGCCTTATCAGGTTATTGACTGCTGTCCAATCAATCCCTTTCCATTCACCAAAAGCATAATTTATGCTCGCCCTCTGATGCATGGAATCGTAGGCCGCCAGAAAACCATTTGACTGGGAATACAAATTCATTCCACATGAAAAGAAAACAATGATCAGGAGTATAGGTTTTCTC
>CAILAQ010000785.1 GCA_903832165.1 uncultured Bacteroidota bacterium
CCTGGCAGTATCTGGAAGAGAAGATCGATACCCGATACCCGATACCTGATACCCGATACCCGACACCTGATACCCATTTCCTGGTTAATGCCCTTAACGTGATCACCGGTGTTTCCGGCAGCGGCAAGACAAGCCTGGTGAATTCTCTGATTGAAAATACGATTCCGCAGAAATCCGGCGGAAAGGAAATCTTCCGAAAAATAATCCATATCGATGCAACCCCGATTGGACGAACACCTAAAAGCAATCCGGCAACTTATACGGGTTTATCAGATCATGTTCGCGACCTCCTGGCAGCCCTGCCTGAATCACATCAGCGAGGATATAAAAAAGGACAGTTTTCCTTCGTTGTGAAAGGTGGTCGCTGCGAGAGCTGCGGCGGGGCAGGGGTTCAGCAAATCGGGATGCATTTTCTTGGTACTGTTGCGGTGGTTTGCGAGGTGTGTGAAGGCAAGCGTTTTTCTGATGATACCCTCGAAATCAGATACAAAGGGCTGAACATTTATAATATTTTGGAACTGACCGTGGAAGAAGCGAATTCCTTTTTTGAGGGTCAGAAAAAAATAACAACTGTCACTGAAATCCTTATAGAGCTGGGTCTGGGATATCTAAAGCTCGGACAGACCTCAACAACTTTATCCGGAGGTGAGGCTCAGCGTGTGAAACTGGCCACCGAGCTTTCGCGTCCGGCAGCCGGCCAAACCCTCTATATCCTTGATGAACCAACCACCGGCCTGCACATGGCCGACGTTAAGATACTCATGAAAGCCCTGAAAAAGCTGATCTCCAAAGGTCACACACTCCTTTGTACAGAAAATGATCCTGCATTTATTCTGCAGGCAGACTGGATGGTTGACCTGGGTACGGGAAGTGCCGGTGAAGGGGGACAGATTGTTGCAGAAGGATTTGTAGATGAAGTGATTAATCACCCGATATCCCTCACTGCATCTGAACTGAGACAAGTCCTTTCGCGGGAAGCATCCTCCACCAGAACCGTAAATCTGCCATGCTCCGTGGAAACCATCGCAGCGCCAATTTCCTTGATCGGAATAGAAACCAATAACCTTAAAAATATTGATGTAACATTTCCGGTTGATTCAATTACCGCAGTAACCGGAGTGTCAGGCAGCGGAAAATCATCATTGGTTTATGGAACTCTTTATGCAGAGAGCAAGCGCAGGTTTATTGAGGGCATGCCTTCCTACGCCAGGCAGTTTACAGCAAAAACCGGGACTCCGGTAATGAGGGAATGCCGGGGACTCGTGCCGGCAATTGCATTGCAGAAAAAAAATCCTGTAAAAAACCCCCGTTCAACCATTTCAACCTATACCGGTCTTTATGATCTGTACCGATTAATGTTTAGCCGGATTGCAAAATCGAAGGATAATGGAATCCGGCTATTATCAACCTCTTTTTCATTTAACAGCGAGGAGGGGGCTTGTCCTGTTTGTAAAGGGTTAGGAACGCTCATTCTCTGTGATCCTGACAGGTTGGTTGCCTTTCCGGGAAAACCTCTGATTGCAGGGGCATTGGATGGCAGCAAGACCGGCCGTTTTTATGGCGATCCTTATGGACAATATGTTGCTGCCTTAATAACAGTTGGTGCAGCAAATGGATTTGATTATTCAGTTCCCTTTAAGGATCTGGATGAAAATGCCAGGAAGGTGGCACTGCGTGGCTGCGGGGATCAGATTTTTAATGTGGAATGGAGATACAAGCGCGGCGCACATGAAGGTGTTCATCGACTGAAGACCACCTGGCCCGGGTTTTTAAATCTGGTGGAAACGGAATATATACGCAAACATGCTGATGCCCGTGGCGATGCCATGCTTGATTTAATGAAGAATTCAGAATGTGATAATTGCCATGGTTTCCGCCTTAAGCCCAATATCCTAAAGTTCACCATCAGGGACCTCCATATAGGGCAGGTGACCGCATTTTCGGCCGATGAAGCACTGCAATGGTTTTCCCATTTTTTCCAGAGTGATTTTGAAAATGACCTGGAAAAGCAAATAGCTGTTGCCTTTCAGGAAAATATTATAGGTCGGCTCGAGGCTTTGCAGAAAGCGGGATTGGGATATATTTCCACCGGTAGAATCGTGGGAACACTATCCGGTGGCGAGTTTCAGCGATTACAGCTTGCAGGACTGGTAAGGGCGCCGCTCACCGGCGTGGCCTATATTCTCGACGAACCTTCCTTCGGGCTGCATCCCAAAGATACACTCCATATTATGGATCTGATATTAACCCTGAACCGGCATGGAAACACCATTATAATGGTCGATCATTCGCCTTTGCTGATCGGGAAATCAGACTTTTTGATAGAGCTTGGGCCTGGCGCCGGCAGCCAGGGTGGGGAGGTCGTATACGCAGGCAAGACTGCAGACTGGGTACTGCAAACTGCAGACTGGGTACTGCAGACTGAAGACCGGGTACTGCAGACTGAAGACTGCCGACGGAAGACAGAAGACACGGTGGGTTTGAGAATAAGGGGGGCGTTTGCGAATAACCTGAAGGATATCGATTTAGAGATTGCCCGGGGGGTGATGACGGTGATCACCGGGGTGAGCGGAAGCGGAAAAACCAGCTTGCTCGATAAAGTTATTTTCGATAGTTATTCAGCGGGGCGGGCAGTTGCCTGCCAGGCGATTTCGGGCTTTGAAAATTTCAATAACCTCATCTATATTGAGCAGCCCCTGCCGGGTAAAGGATATACCGCCACAGCCGGCAGCATGCTGGGAATATCTGATATCATTTATAGAATTTTTCCCGGATCTCGTGATGGCCAATGTCCTGAATGTAAAGGCAGCGGACTCAATAAGGTCAGTATGGATTTTTTTACTGATGTTGTTTCCCCCTGCGAACATTGCGATGGCACCGGTTTCAGAAATGAGATTCTTGAAATCCGGATCGATGGTATCAATATTTATGAAGCTCTTCAAACACCATTTGAACAGTTATCCTCATTTCTCGATTCAAATCTCCAGGGCAAGTCCAGACAACAGGTTAATTTCATATTTGAATTAATCGCGAAAACCGGACTCGGCCATCTTGCCGGTGGCCGTCCGTTGAAAACCTTATCCACAGGCGAATTGCAGCGCATGAAGCTGGTTACCGGACTATCCGGCAATACCGGCAACAACACGCTTTACCTTCTTGACGAACCCACCGGTGGTTTACACCCCAATGATATTGAGAGACTGGTAAAACTATTCAACGACCTGGTTGAAGCCGGAAATACAATTATCTGCGTTACGCATGAGCCAATATTAATGCATGCGGCCTCACGAACCTTTGAATTGGGTCCGGGCGGCGGAATCAATGGCGGGAGGATAATCCCGGTTACAGTTTAGTAATTTTCTCAGTCGCCCGGATGGTCATTGGAATCGATGTCGGTATCGTATTTTGCGAGGAACTGATGATTATTGCTCCTTTAAGTAAAGTCTTAAATTCCGCTTTAGTGCTTAATCCGGTTTTTGGTTCGAGGACCAATGATCCACTCCTGTCACCTGAGAATTCGAAGGAATATTTCATTCCAAACATTTCCTTGGCCGGCATATTATTCTTCGGGCCGATCTTAGCTGATACCTCAATTTCGCTTGATGTTCCGGATGATCTGATCAATTTCATATCTAATAAGAAATTAGAAACCATCAGCTCAGGATGCGACTCTATTTCCATTTTCCAGGGTACATTAACCTCTGTTCCTCCCTCTGGAAAGGGCATTAACATCAATTTTAATGTCTTATTAAGCGCCGGCCCTTCAAACTCCTTTATGCCAGCTTCGATATCAAAACCAAATTTAGCAACCCCAGCATCTTCCAGTATCTTTCTCATCTTTTCAAGAATTCCCGGAGGTGCCTTGATATCTGTTATTGCTCCGAGTGGTGAAAGTGTAAAGGAATATACCTGATCCAGAAGCACTGCCTTGTCTGATGCGAAATCCGGGACAGCAGTTTTGTCGATTGAATTGTATTTCATATCGCCAAATTGCGGACCCGATGATTCTATGGAAAAGGCTTTTAGTGCGACATCGATTTTCATATCGCCATTAGCTGACACCTCTGCAACATTAAATTCATAGGTAGTGGAATTGATAGATTTGGAGTTCATCAATTCAGCTTCGGAACCCTGCTCGATATCCTCGGTGATAATCTGCTCCAGTCTGAACTGGCTTCCGGCTTTTAATTGGTACCGGAGGTTAACCTTTTTTGCTTCAACTTGCGATGTGAAAGAAAACAAAATCGCCATAACTGAAAAAGTTTGGATTGCTTTCATTTCTAAATATTTATGATTTAATCAGAATTATTTTTCCCTTTAATTGCCCATAGCAGACCTCCGCCCATGAGCCCCGCAATAAAGCCGATGGGGCCGGTTATAAATATCCCCAGCAATGGACCCTGGTCGGCTTTTGGAGTGAAAATTATGGGTCCCAGAAATCCGCCAAGGAAGCCGATTGTACCCAAAATTATTCCACCCATAATGATATAGGTCGATAAGCCAACGGAAATGGCGCCCGTCTTTTTCCAGACATAGTATCCAACCCAGGCGGCCGGAATTATTGAGAGAAGTCCCGGGACCAATTCGCTGTTAATCAATCCTATCAGAAAAGAAAAGGGGACCCAGTAGAAAAACAAATAGCTGGCAAGGACCGTAATAACAGTCAGGAAAATTCGGATTGCAGTTTTCATTTTATTTCTATTCAAGGTTGTCCCATGTCGAAACTCCATCTTTCTTTATTTGAAGCATCCCCCAGAAGCCCCATTTTTTCCATTCAAAAACCATCAAGGCAAAAAATGCCATAGCCAGGCTTAACAAACCCTGGGCTATGATTATTCCTTTAGACGCAGAAAGGTCAAGCTGAGCCATTACGGTGCCAGTGAACAGAACGTATTTTATTCCGGTATATGCATTAGAGAGGATCACAAGAAGCAGCCAAGCAGTAACTAATCCGTGCCTTTTTTTAGGTTCCATGATTCCTGATTTATTATTGTTTCAACTGTTCATCAAACAAAATCTTTAAATCCTCATTGGCGTATGCCTTTGAGCCGACATCATCGGTCACGATTTTTCCGTTTTTACCGATCAGTATATATCGTGGGATAGTTTTGACTTTGAAGAAATCGTAAATATATTTCTGCTGATCTTTATCGAGCTTATAATGCTGCCCCTTTATGTCAGGGATCATCATGCTGAAAAGATCTTCAGGGGAGGAGGGGTCGGTGATATACACAAATACCAGGTCCTTGTCCTTATACTCCTCCTTCAGGGGTTTCATGCGCTCAATCGCCACCTTACAAGGACCGCACCAGGTTGCCCAGAAATCGACGAAAACCACTTTCCCTTTATATTTTTCAGTGATGGCTGCAAACAGTTCTTCGTTTTTAACCTTTGGGGTTTCATTCAGGAAATAGCCGGTTTTGGTCTTGTTTTCACGACGCTTATCCTCCAGTTTTGTTTTCTGCAATTCATTTTTCGACAGGAGGTAATCCCTGATGAAAGGAGTTTTAATAAGCAGCCTGATTGAATTTTCCTCAGAGGGAGAAAATGGATTTGGCTGACTGGCCAGGAAACTCATTTTCTTCTGGCAGAAAATAATGTCAGAAAATAATCCGGGTTCCAGGCCAAGATAATTTTTAAGTCCGCGGTAGGTCTTTTGGAGAGTTAGAGCCTGATTCACTGAATCAATCAGAGTTTTATTGTTTTTAGTAATTGTATTCCATCTGCTGATGTTGGCAGAACCAATTTTTTCGGGTGTTTTTAAATCCAGCATGGCAATGATAGTATCCATCGTTGCCATCTCCTCATTGGTTATCTCCTTCTTTTTAAGGCATTGCCGGAGTTCACGATAAAGCTCCGACCCCTGGGGCTGAATGAAATTCGATACGCCTATTGTGCTGGTCAGTAATGAATACATCGACCCGGATAAAGGTGCAAGGGGATTGTTTAAATCAGCAAATATTAAAAAAGTATAAAAAGTGCTGTCCGGTTCAATAAAGGGTTTCGTAGATTTATTGGCCGGATTCATTGAAGTGTAGCTCTTCATCGCTTTATAATTCATGATCTGTCCGAACGCCAAATACGAAATCTGAAGATTCTCGGCTTGCAGGGCTTTCTTACTGATGGGACAGGTTTTTACGAAATTGCTCACCGAATCCAAAATTTTTTCAGTTGCGGTCAACACCGAATCGCGGAATTGATAGATCGGGGTTTCTATTTTGTCCGACAAATCAGACGGGCTGAAATGGTTCAGTATAGGAAGGATAATGTCCATATCCTCATTGATTCTGGCATTCTCTCCCATGAACAATCCTTTTGATGCGACCAATGGATCTGATGTCTTTAAAAGGTCAAGGACCTGGAAGGTGGTTTTGCCGGGTTCCAGAAATACATTGTTGAAGGTGCTGTAAAAGATGACTGACACGGTTTGGGGATGGTTAATAGGAATTTTCATCGTAAAGGTTCCATCTTCGGCCATGGGTATGATGAGCGGCGCGAAACCAACCGAAAGAACATCACTGGTAATTATTTTCCCGGGACTGCCCATCTGTTTTACGTAACCTTTCACATATCCCCGATAAATCGCGGTATCGCTTTTTAAAACCGAAGTCCCGAATTCATCGTCATTTGGAAATTTATAATCCGCCTTTATAACCGGGCTGCGACTGTAAAGGACAAGTTTTTTCGGATCTGTTCCGATCAGGAGGTTATTGTCCGGGGCAGGCTTCAGGTATAAGGACTGTAGTTTACCTTCTTTATTCAGTAAGAGCTTGTAGGTTTTCCCTTCCTGGCTTAAAGCGGGCTTGAAATATACCCGGCTGTTATAAATCACTTCCTGATCACTGATTCCGTACATCCAAAGCCTGCTTCCATCTGTTGTGTGCCAATTGCCGGCAATGGCTTCGGGTAACAACTTTACATGAGTTTGGGGAGCGATCTCCAGCCCGAAAATAAACCAGGCATCTCCGGTAACAGCGCCACCTTCACCAAAATCCAGAGAGGTTACAGACGGGTCAATCCGTGGGAAAAAAAGCCGGTAGCTGATCTCGCCTCCTTTCGGTATTATGATCGGATCTGTTATTTTATACCCCTCCGCCCGGGTCATCAAAAGCTGGTCTCCCGCTGAATTGGGTTGGATGTAGCTCCCTTTGGCGATGCTCACAGACTGTCCGGCCGGGTAGGTTACCTTAAAACTGAGAATGGTGCAGGTGTCCTGAATTTCAATCTTCGTTACAGACACATAGCTTGATGTGGCAGCGACGAATTTGGGGTTTTCGATGGTTTTCTGAGCAAATGCATTAAAGCCCAGAAAGCAGATCAGCATTGAAAAAACAATACGTTTCATGTGGTGGGATTTAGGTTGGTTTTCGCAGAATGATGGCTGTTGTGAATCGATTAACTGTCTTGTTTTCAGGTGGTTTCTAACTGAAAGGTAGGACAAATATCTAAATATCCAAATTTTTTGATATTTAATTCATCTTTCCCGGCTATAAAATCAGAACAAACCTTCGGGATTAATCCTAAGGAATTCCTGCCACGGAATTCCCTCAAAACCGACCAATAAAGGCCTTGTCGCCGGATAGCGGTTGCAAAATGTTTTTATCCCCGGTGTTTTGCCCGATAAGCCGCTTTTTACTTCAATTGCTACTATTTTTGAATTCTTTTGTAAAATGAAATCAACTTCCTGATTTCCATCTCGCCAATAATAAACCTCGTAGTTTCCGGAAGCAGAACCATTGATCAGATGGCTGCCTATCGCAGATTCAATGATCCTGCCCCAGAAGGTCAGATCATTGCGGGCATCTTGAAATTTCATCAAATTTTGCGAACTTATGAGTGCCGTATTCAGAACCTGAAATTTTGGGCTCGATGATCGTTTGGTGATTCTTGAACCTGACCACTTTTCTATTCCGGTAAGCAAGCCGGCTGAACCGAGGGTGTGAAGATAATCTGCCAGAGTGGTAGTATTGCCGGCATCGTGCAGCTGACCTAGCATTTTGGTATAGGATAATATCTGGCTGGAATAGGCACAGCCAAGATAAAACAGATTGCGAAGAAGGGCTGGCTTGTGAATACGGGTCATCAGCAGGATATCACGCGTTATGGATGTTTCAATAAGGGAATTGACAATATAATCTTTCCAGCGTTTTTCGTCTTTGACCAGTGATACACTGCCCGGATATCCTCCGAACCAGGCAAATTCTTCCGGTGTAAAATTAAAAGCCGATTCCATCTCTGCCAGCGACCAGTGTTGCATTGCGATAACCTCGAAACGGCCTGCCAGGGATTCAGTCAGCCCTTTCTGAACAAGTAACGGAGATGATCCCAGGATTACCAGCTTAACCGGAACGTGGGTTAGTGTGTCAGAATCCCATCGGGCTTTGACGGTATCGGCCCATTTGTCAATTTTCTGAATCTCATCCAGAATCAGAATTATTTCCGGAAAATTGCCGGTTGACATCTTAAGCAGCGCCGTTTCCCATTGCTGATGAATCCATACATTCTCCGCTAATCCGGCCGTATCGGCCGAAGCATAATGACAAGCGAAGCCGGATTCATCCATGAATTGTTCAATCAGCATAGTTTTGCCAACCTGCCTGGGCCCGGTTATGACCTGAATAAATTTTCTGGATTCATTTATTCGATCGTTAAGTGTCTTTAGTTGAGATCTTTGAAACATTTGAATAGATTTTACTCAATATTCTGAGTAAAATTACTCAATTTAATTGCATTTATAATTCGAGCCATTAATTATTTGTCTATTTTAGACAAATAATATATCAAACTCTCCATCGGACTATGGTTAACCTGCCCCACAAATCCTGGTTCCTCATGTCGGGCCTGATTTCGTTATTTATGCTTGCCCAAAGCAGAAATCTTGATGCGCAGGAATACAACTTGCGGCCGCTGTTCGATAAATACGGCATGACGATTCGCGATCAGGGCGGGCGGGGAACCTGCTCGGTATTTGCTGTGGTCGGGCTGATGGAGTTTGAATACGCTCACCTTCTCGGTCAGAAAGTAAACCTATCGGTTGAGTACCTTAACTGGGCATCAAATCAGGTGACCGGTGAAGCAGAAGATGGTTCTTTCTTTTCTGATGCGCTGAAAGGTTTGCTCAAATACGGAATCTGCGAAGACTCCCTATTCCCCTACTATTCCAGGAATTATACTAAAAAAGTGGCGCCGTCAGCAGCTGCTTTAAAGGATGGAAAAAAACGCAGAGAGGCCCGGATTGTCTGGATCAAGCAATGGGACCCGAATTTCGGCATGTCCGACGATCAGATTCTTCAGGTAAAGGAGCAGATCAGGACCGGGCATCCGGTGGCGATCGGATTTCAGTGGCCAAAGGGTGAAGGGGACTATCGGAAAGTTGTCGATGGGATCATGACTGTTCCTCCGCGCGAAGGAGTGTTCGATGGACATAGCATCATCATGGTGGGATATCAGGATGACCCAAAAATATCCGGGGGCGGGTGGTTCCTTTTCAGAAATTCTCACGGGATTGGTTTTGGGGATGGTGGCTACGGCAAGATGCCTTATGAATATTTAAGCAAATACGCTAACGATGGGGTGACCGTAAGAGTTGGAAAATTCGCCCGGATGAAAGCATAAGCTGCATGCAGGAAACACCCGTCTTATCTCGACCACGACACATCTAAATCATATACTTCAGCCTCGTTGGTCACTTGTAATAATCCGGATCCATTAGCATTAATCACAAAAAGATGTATCCCTTTATTCTTTTCCGGAGCTGAAAAGAGAATTTTTGTACCATCAGGTGACCAGCACAAAGAGACAGAGTTGACCCGGCCGGGAGTAAATCCGAAAGTGGTACTATCCGAAACAACTTTTATCAGTTGGTTCAGGTTTTCCCCATCCGGACTAATGCTTTTTATGGACAGCGCTTTGCAATTGTATTGTGAATCAAGTTCAACAGAGACGAAGGCGATTATCTGACCGTCGGGAGAAAAAGCAGGAGACTCGAACTGTTCTTGATTATTCATCGGCAATAACAGACTGGTTGCGGTTTTCCCTTCTATAGAGGGATCAATTATCACTATCCCGTGAGGCTCATCACAAATACTGACTGCAACTAATTTTCTTTGCGGAGAAATAGAGAATCCTCCGGAAGGGCAAAGTACCCAATTTGGAAATTTTGGATAATAGAATTTCGTCAGCACTATCAGGTCGGTTGCATTTTCAACCGGAGACTGCATAAATACTGATCCGTCCCCAGAGCCATCTCTCCAGAAAATTAATTTCATGCTATCAGCGGTCCAGGTCGGATAACGATCCTGGCCTAATGATTGAAAAACAGGCTTACAATGGGTGCCGTCAATATCCATAACGTATATGTCAAAAATGGTGTGTATGTCGGTATAAACGGACCCTGCAATTTTAGATCCGTCCGGACTGATACTCGGCATCCCGAACCCGGTATTCAACGTAAACCCTTTAGCTGTTTTTTTCCCAATATCTATTACATAAATGCCACTATGTTTCTGGTCAACACCTGATCGCTGAAAAACAATCTTCCCGGAGCCAAGTGCCTCATAAGGGATGTTGTCTGCTAATGGGACTGATTTGGTAACCTTCAGGGGATTTTCAGGGAAGTATTGAGTACAACCGGAGATTAACAGCAAAATCAGTATGAACAGACTAATGAGTCGCAGTGTTCTTATAGTCATA
>CAILAQ010000786.1 GCA_903832165.1 uncultured Bacteroidota bacterium
TAATGAGCGGTGCATCGGCTGCCGGTTCTGTATGGCAGCCTGCCCTTATTCAGCCCGGATGTTTCACTGGCAGGAACCCCAGAATTCAGTCGAAGACAAGGAACTTACCTACAATGTTGAATTGAACGTTCCGCAGAAAAAGGGCACAATTTCAAAATGCCTTTTCAGTGCCGACCGGCTGCGCGAAGAGAAACTTCCTTACTGCGTATCCGCTTGTCCCAACGGAGTATACTATTTCGGCGATGAGAACGAAGATGCGGTTACCAATGGCACCACCAAGGAAACAGTGAGTTTCAGCGAGCTTCTTCGGAAAAATGCCGGATATCGCCTGATGCCCGAGCTGGGCACTGAGCCAAGGGTTTATTATCTCCCTCCTAAAAACAGGCTTTTCGATTTTCCCAAGACCAGCATTTTTGAAGACAAACACGATAATCAAGTTTAATCCAGGACCCTATGGAATCGGTAAACCATTATAAAACTGCGGAACCCGGTAAAATCGACCGTGTCGCATCTGACCTTCTCCGAAGCGTCCGACTGAATAAATCATTCCTCATTTGGATGACAATCCTGTTTGTCATGCTGGCAGTCTGCATGTTCGGATATACTATTCAGCTTCGCAAAGGACTGGGGGTAACCGGATTACGCGATATCACCAGTTGGGGAATGTACATTGCAAACTTCGTTTTCTTCGTAGCCTCTTCCCTCGTCGGGATGCTTATCAGTTCGGTTCTGGGACTTATCGGGATTAAATGGATCAAACCAATTGTCAGGATAGCTGAGATCATTGCAGTCGCTTTTGCCGCTGTCGCCGGATTGGTGATCATTTCCGATATGGGACGTCCGGACAGGTTACCCAACGTATTCCTTCATGGCCGGATCCAATCGCCAATCCTTTGGGACGTGACGGTTGTTACCGTATACTTCATGGTGAGCCTGCTCCTCTGGTTCCTGCCAATGATTCCGGATCTGGCCATTGCAAAAGGCCGGATGGAACATGCCCCGAAATGGCTCCGTCAGGTATATGAAATTCTGTCGTTCAAATGGATCCACTCTGATGAACAGTACAGCATCCTCAACAAGATGGTAAGAACACTGCTGATTCTGATCGTACCACTGGCCTTTGCCATCCATACCGTTACCTCCTGGCTATTCGCAGTAACTTTAAGACCCGGATGGGACAGCACTATTTTTGGCCCCTACTTTATCAGTGGTGCATTTGTTGCCGGTTCAGCCGCAGTGATCCTTGCCATGTTTTTCTATCGTAATAATTTCAAGCTCAAAGATTACCTGACTGAAGAACATTTCAATAAAATGGGCCAGCTGCTCGGACTGGTAGCAATAGTATATTTTTACTTCAACCTGAATGAATTCCTTATCCCCGGTTATAAGCTGAAAAAGTTCGATGCCCTTCATATTCATAACCTTTTCAGCGGCAGTCATGCGTTGCTTTTCTGGTCAACCCAATTACTGGGACTGGTGATCCCGATTTTTCTTGTTTTGTTCAAAAAAATGAGAAAACCGCTTCCCCTGACCATTATTGCCGCGTTTGTACTTGCAGGTGCCTGGCTTAAGCGGTATATCATCGTTGTTCCAACCCAGGAACATCCTTTTTTACCGGTCCAGAATTATCCGGGTGAATGGATGGTCTATAAGCCTACGTTGATTGAAATCGGCGTTACCGTTGCAGCATTCCTGCTGGTACTTATCATCATCACGACCCTGTCAAAATTATTTCCGGTTATACCGATTGCCGAACACCTTGAAGAAAGTGAGGAACATAAAGAAGGTGAGGAGGTTAGAGCGGTTAATAGCCTAAAAAGAAAGGTTATTAAGACAAGAAAGGCACTGGGGCTGATTGCGATGATGATGATTGTTCCGGCAGTGGGTTTTGGACAGCAGTGGGTGGTGCCTGCTGAAAAAAAGGCAAGGCTTTCCGATACAAAGTTTACCCCCGAAGCACTCAAACAGGGAACGCAGATTTACCTGACAAACTGCAAATCCTGTCATGGCGATCCGGGAAAGAACAATGTAACCAAACTGGTTCCTCCTCCGCCGGATCCCGTATCCACCCAAATGCAGCAGAATACCGACGGTGATCTTTATTTCAAGATTCAGGAAGGACGCGGACCGATGCCATCTTTCAGGAACTCACTGACATCAATAGAAATCTGGCAGGTGATCTGCTATATCAGAAGTTTCAATAAGAATTACGAACAGCTGACAGCACCAAAAACCACTGGCACGAATCTGAAATACAGCCAGCTGACAATGGATTTATCAATCCGGAACGACACTATGATCTTTGCCGCTGCCACAGGATTGGAGAACGGAATCAGGATTCCGGTGCCTGCCGTGGAAGTCCGGCTATTTGCTATCAGGTACTTCGGACATATGGCTATTGATGAAGCCAAGACTACTGATTCAAAAGGATTGGCAGGTTTTAAGATTCCGAAGGGACTGCCGGGTGATTCCCTGGGCATGATCAGGCTGCATGCACGGTTCAGCGACGAGGACCAGTTCGGTGCAGTTGAAGAAGACACCGTTCTTGCTGCCGGAGTTCCAATGCATCCTGTAAGTCTCACCGCTAAACGGGCCATGTGGAATGTGGTCGAAAAAGCACCGGTTTGGCTCCTGATCGCCTACCCTGCCGGCCTCCTCACTGTGTTGGCAGTTATTGGCTTTATCCTTTTGCAGTTGAGAAAAATTTTCTACATCGGAAAAAAACAAGAATCAAAATAACCTGATACCCGATACTGATACCCGATACCCTAAATTTTAAACCATGAACACACTCTCCACCGTCGGCCGAATCCTTTACTCCTTGCCTTTCGCAATCTTTGGCATTAACCACTTTATCATGAAAGATTTCTATATGGGCGAACTCACTTCGTTCATCCCATTTGGTGGTTACATGGTTCTTCTTACCGGTGTGGTACTGATTCTGACGAGTGTTTCGATAATGACCAAGAAATATATCAAAATAAGCACTCTTACACTGGCCGCGCTGCTCCTTCTTTTCATTGCAACGATTCATATTCCGCAGCTGTTTGATGCTGATAAAAAGATGATTGCGATGATTGCATTACTCAAGGATATTTCACTGATGGGTGGAAGTCTTATGATCGCCGGGATGACCAAGGAGAAATAAAACCATAAATGAAAAAGACCGGAATAATACTTTTGATGCTGATCGGATTCGCTGCATTCGGGCAATCCGACCTGCCAAAACTGCCCAGGGTGGAGATCGGTATTGAGGAACAACTTGGTAAGACTATTCCTCTCCATCTCAAATTTCTGAATGAAAAAGGCGATACAGTATCATTAAGCCAACTCATTGATAAGCCTACCGTCCTATCATTTGTCTATTTTGATTGTCCAAGCATATGCGGACCGTTCCAGGCAGGAATTGCAGAGGTGATTGCCCGGGCTGACATGAAACTGGGAACTGATTATCAGGTAATACTTATCAGTTTTAATCCGCTTGATAATCCATTAAAAGCCACGCTGAAGAAACTGAATTATGTTCAGGGTATTCCACAGGAACAGCAATCGGCCTGGCATTATCTTACAGGCAGTCCGGAAAACATCAAGCTTATTACTGATGCCGTGGGATATCGTTTCAAACCTACCGGACTCGACTTTGCCCACCCATCGGCCCTGATAGTTCTTAGTCCTCAGGGGAAAATTACCAGATACCTTTTCGGGATAAGCTTTTTGCCGTTTGATTTAAAAATGGCCATCATCGAAGCACAGAAAGGGTTGGCCAGACCTACCATCAACAAGGTTCTTGAATACTGTTTTTCCTATAATGATACCAGCCACTCCTATACCTTACAGATAACCAGACTAGTTGCCACCATGACCATCATGATTGCGCTGCTTATTTTTCTGGTATTGATTTTAAAGAAAAGAAAGAAAACCGCTAATTGAATATATGATGAGTAAAAGCGAAACACATCCCCAGGTAAGTTACCTGGAATATCAGGGAAAATACAAAGGCATTCTGGGGTGGCTCACTTCCACCGATCACAAGCGGATCGCCTTACTATACCTCTACTGCATCATCGTGTTCTTTTTCGTTGCCGCATGTCTCGGTCTTATCATGTCAATAGAGAAGATGAGGCCCGGAGCGGATATAATGAATGCCCAGATGTATAATGGTTTATTCACGGTGCACGGAATCATCATGATCTTTATGATTGTGATCCCCGGCCTGGCAGCAGTTTTCGGAAACTTTGCCCTGCCACTTCTGATTGGTGCGCGCGATGTGGCATTCCCGAAACTGAACCTCTTCTCCTGGTATCTTTATCTTGCTGGTGCTATTCTGGCTGTTCTTTCGCAGCTCTTAAAGGGTGGAGCCCCGGATACAGGATGGACCTTTTACGTTCCATACAGCGCCGGCTCTTCAACCAATGTGATTATAGCATTAACCGCGGCGTTCATTTTAGGTTTTTCAAGTATACTCACCGGTCTTAACTTTATTGTTACAATACACAGGATGCGGGCACCGGGAATGACCTGGTTTAAAATGCCGCTCTTTCCATGGGCTCTTTATGCAACCGCATGGATACAGGTACTGGCCACGCCAATCGTTGGAATTACCCTGCTGATGGTCATCGCTGAGAGAGTGCTGCACATAGGCTTCTTCGACCCGGCCCTTGGAGGTGACCCGGTCCTTTTCCAACACCTTTTCTGGATATATTCCCATCCTGCAGTTTACATTATGATACTCCCTGCCATGGGTGTTATCACTGAAATATTCCCGACCTTCAGCCAGAAACCTGTTTTTGGTTACGGAGCTATCGCGATCTCCAGCCTGGCGATTGCTTTTGTCGGATATTTCGTCTGGGGTCATCATATGTTCACCTCCGGTATCAGCTACTGGTCGAAGTGGTTCTTCTCATTCCTTACGTTTATCGTGGCCGTACCGAGTGCCATCAAGGTATTTAACTGGATCAGCACGATGTATGGCGGATCAATCCAGATGCGGCCACCGTTGCTCTATGCTATCTCATTTGTTTTTCTGTTCATGATCGGCGGTTTTACCGGACTTTTCCTCGGAGCACTTGCCACGAATGTGCAATTGCACGATACTACGTTTGTGGTTGCACATTTCCACTATATTATTTTCGGCGGGATGGGCTTTGCCTTTTTTGCCGGCATACATTACTGGTATCCCAAAATGTTCGGCAGAATGTACAGTGATCTGTGGGCCTATATTGCCTGGGGATTTACCTTCGTTGGGTTTAACCTGCTTTATTTCCCTCAGTTTATTATCGGCGTTCAAGGCATGCCACGGAGATATTTTGATTACCTGCCACAATTTCAGTGGGGTCATTTTCTCTCCGGCATCGGCGCATTTATCCTTGTCGCCGGTCTGATCATGATGGCATGGAACCTGGTTTACCACAAGAAACGTGGCGCAATTGCTCCCGCCAATCCATGGAAAGGGGTTACCCTCGAATGGCAGATCGCATCCCCTCCACCGGTTGAGAATTTCGACGAGATTCCGGTTATCGAGCATAATCCTTATTGGTTCGGGACTGAGGAGGAGATCCGTAAGGAGAAGAAGAGTGACAGGTGACGAGTTACAGGTGACTTTTAAGAGATATAGTTTATTAACAATATAAATATGGCTGAAATAAAGAACATTGCGCCTTCTGAGCATCACGACTATCAGGGATCCAAGA
>CAILAQ010000787.1 GCA_903832165.1 uncultured Bacteroidota bacterium
CAATTGTGGGTAAATCTTCCGGCATCACATAAAATGATGTTGCCGAGATATCAGGATATTTCATCGCACCTGATTCCTGAATTCGACTGGAAAGGCATTCATATCAGGTTGGCAGCCGGAAAATTCGGAGAGTATACCGGTCCGGTAAAGGATATCATTATTAAGCCCCGTTTTATGGACATGACTGTACCTGCGGGCGTTGAGCAGACGATAGACATTAACCCGGATCATACCGTTTTTGCTTATGTATTTGAAGGGGCGGCCTACTTCGATATAAAAATGTCTCATCCGGTATCAGCAGGAACACTTGTAAAACTCATTAACGGTGACCAGGTATTCGTTGCAGCCACAAAAGCAGGTGCCCGTTTCCTGTTGCTTGACGGAAAGCCGCTCAATGAAGAAATCGCCTGGCGTGGTCCGATCGTGATGAACACGAAGGAAGAGCTTTATCAGGCGTTTGAGGATTATCAAACAGGGAATTTTGTTAAGAAGTAAGAAGTCAGAGATTCCAAGACCAATTCTGAATTCTGAAGTTGGAGATTCAGGTAGGCTGAAGGTGCAAGGCGCTATGATGGAATAGTGGTATGTTCATGAGTGGGTTCAATAATCTATCTGAATGAATTTACTTTCGAATGGTTTTAGGGATACTGATTTCAGGCCCTGACCAATTTCCTCCCCGATTATATTGACTTCGACCATCCGGCGGATCGGACGTCCGTTTATGGATGAGGTTACCGTAACCGAACCAGCAACTCCATCGAGCTCCCTGAAGTGCAAAAGAACACTACCCAGCCTGGTTGGAGAAGGCCTGGAATTCACCAGCATGATATTCTTAGCTCCATCCATTTTCAGTGTCTGGAATATGGGAGAAACGAGCTCGTTATTGCCAGCCGGGAATGTCCGGGTGGGGAATGGATTACGCACACCCCGGGCAAATTGAGCTGCCGAAGTTTCAGTAGTATCCTTTGTGGTGGTCATTTGATAGGTCCAGTGGAAACCTCCTTCCTGGTAAGCCCTGAAATTGGTGAACCAGTAGTTATTCATCACCCAGGAATAGAGCCAAGGTTTGCAAGGAGCCTGATATCTATCGAATTTACCCAGGTTAAAACCACCAAATTGCCAGAGGGGAATTTCATCACTAACCAGAATAATCTGTCCATCAGCACTTTTAACCGAAACATAATTCTGTGCCACATTCCAATCGGTTGAGGAACCCGGCAACTGTTTTCCCTGGGTTAATGAACCGCCAATAGTTTCAAATACAATTCTGGATCCCGGAAGGCTGAAAGGGAAAGTAACATACAGACCTTCAGGACTGGTCAGTATTTCCTTTCGACCCAGGTAATGAAACTCAATCAATTTTGTCTGGTCGTATAAACGCACCTCCCACTCCAGACCTTTAGGAGCTTTAGCATTGCCTTTCTCAAAGCCATCGAGATCAGCAGAAAATTTTACACTCTGCCATAAATCACCTTTAGAACCTTCTTCCATTACCACATTTGTTACCGTAGTGTGTGCAGTTTCCTTCATGTCGTTTCTATCAGCCAGGGTTTCATGAACGAGCTGACCAATTTTCCACGGATTATCCTTATCAATGAGTTCTTTATTCAATCCCTTATCAAACAAATTATTGACTGCACCTGTAGCAATATCGAAACTGATTCGATAGAACTGGTTTTCCATCGTTTTTAATTGCGAATTCTGTTTATCAGGTATCGTATTCTGGTTGCCGGATTCCACCTTAAACGCTTTCCAGCCCAAGGCAGGAACATCGTCGACCTTCATGGCCCAATAAGAACCCTCACTCCGGCTTCGGACCAATTGCACCTGGATTTCGCGGTTTGTTGCCAGATCGATGATCTTGAATTGTTTCCTTGGCGGAATAATCTGATTATCAACAAAAAGCTCAACTATGCCTGAACGGTTCCAACCCATGGAGTTCATAACATAGATCACGGGAAAGTTTGCTTTCTTCAGATAGGTCTGGATACGTCCAAGGGCATCTTCATTGAGGAGGGTAACCTTTTTAAGTGCCTCCCATGCATAAGCTCCTTTTTGAAGCCATTGTTCCGTAGTATTCTCAGAATAAGGCCGATCGATACTTTCATCAGCGCCGACGGTATGTTCATCGAAGAAGAGAGCATTTTCACTTATGTGTTCAATTTTGCTTTTCAGATCGGCTGATAAATCCCCGCCGAGCATGGAAACCATGGCAAACAGGCCTTCGTCGACCTGCTTAAGATTTTGTGTTTTGCGCACTTTAGCTGTTTCGCGTGAGGTGGATCCAAATCCATCGGTCCACCAATCCAGCCAGGCATTGCGATAAACAGGCAAGGATTCCGAATAGTTCTTCTCTACATATTCAAAGAATTCCGATGCGGTTGCCAGCCGGAGTTTTGGCGATTCATACTTTTCGTTCCACGATTTGATGATTTCGCAGGCTCCTGTTGACGGAGGTGAATTATCGGTCAGGTATCCTGAAAACTGAGCTGCAACACGATCAAAAGGATATCCTTTATCTTCCAGATTTTTCAGGTACTGGAATATTTTATTGGGATCAAAATTATTTGCATCCGGCAACCCGAAATTATTTCCTGTCATATAGTGGTCGCTTCGATATGCCAGAAGTCTTGATCCTGAAGGTGTTTCCCACCAAAAACAGGTTGGCACAATAAATGGAAGTATTGACCGGGTTTCATTAATGCCCATGGTCAGATACTTTATGCTGGTATTTTTCAGATAATCCGGCAGGCACCAGGCAACTCCATTGACATCATTCTGCATGGTTGTTTTCACTGTAATGCCCTGATCCTTTATTTCTTTCAGCGGTTGAAAATAATCGAACATAATATTCTCATCTGCAATTTCAGCCATATTAAAATACATCCCTGTGACCTCTATCCTACCCTCGCCGATACGTTTTTTGAATCGTTCGATCTGAGCTTTCGGACGGGTTCTGAGGTATTCCCTCACTACCCAAGTGGACTCACAGGTCCAGCGAAATTTTGCATCATCAGGCATATTATCGGTCTGGTCGCAATAATCGAGGGCATAATCGATATACCTAAGGTGTTCAGCAAGGATTTCTGATTGCGGCCGTGTATAACCTATATCTGTATGAGAATGCTGGATCAGGTAAATCTCCCACTTTTTCGTCGGCAGCTGCGTACCTGTCACTTTCTCGTTTAATCCGGTATCGTATTTCAGGGCGATTTCAAGCTTTTTTGGTGCTTTAACCGAAGGAACCGGCACAAAGAACTGGTTGAAGCCGATTTTTGTCTTGCTGGTCAGCAATTCTTTTCCTCCATACGAAAAAGTAATCCCGCAAGGTTCGCGAAACTGAATCTGGGAAATTCTCACCTGCTGACTGAGAACACCATTTTCCTTTGCCAGGATTGAAGTATTGCTGAGCGTGTTGCCGGATTGCAGGGACTTCTTAAAAATGATTATCCAGGCGCTTTTAGAAGTCGGCAACAATTTAACCTTGATATCGACAGGCTCCTTTTGCATTAGCTTGTTAGCCGGAAGGGTTAAAATCATGAATCCATTGATCTCAACACCATAAATATTTTTCGATTGATAAAAGGTCAGGAATCCGCCCTGAGATCCCTTGACCGACCATGTTTTCTCCTCACTATTGGTAAATCTGAATTCCTCGTCGTTATTAACTTTCAGTGTAAAACCAAGGTCGGTTTTATCGGTAGACATAGCTGCCATAAAAACAAAAGCAACCTGACCGGAAGAAACCGGTTGATTGACTGGGGCCGTTTTCCAGTTCATCTCAGGATTCTCAAATGAATTCCGGAGGATGTAGGCATCTTCACTCTGAGGAAGTGGTGATCTGTAGTTAAAATCAACACCACTGATTCCCTGTCCAAAACCTGGCAAATAGAGGGTTGGTTTTGTCTGTTGCGCTGAAGCTATCTGCAAAGTAAACAGAAAAGCAAGCATAAATTGTCCGATAAAGGCGGTTATTCTTTTCATTCCGTTCAGGATTTTGATTGCTTATGCAATTTGTGTCTATTGTACAAATCTAATCTCAATGATCTTCTCTTCCCAGTGTTCTCCAAAATCTATCGTAAGAATATTCGTATTTAATTGAACCCGGCTATCGACGTTGCTTAATTTTATCGATTTACCAGTATGCAGTTTGAATTGCTGTTTGCCTGTTCCACTCAGGCTCAGGCTTATCTGACTATCATTTGAAGTAATAATGCGTACACCACTACCTGGAAGAGTAAAATTCAGGACTATATTCTTATCCATCAATATATTCTCCAGAGTACCTTCACGAACCGAAACCGGGAGATCAAACCCCGGAACATGCACAACGAGGTTTTTTGTATTGCCGAACCATAATGATAAAGCTCCTGCATCTGCTTTCGGCGAGTAAAGCTCATCGGATCAGAATAGGAGTAAGAAGTTGAATGAATGCCATACAAAGCACTTTCTTCATCATAAATAAGGCGGGCGCCATATAACCAGGATTGCCATAAAAAGAGAAAATTTCGTCGCAGGGTACTCTCATCATCGGGCATTATCATTACATGATTAGCCAGGTGTACTCCCCAGAAAGGCTTGCCCAAGCATTTTGATGGTTTTCATCCTGGTGGTGTACGCGGCCTCGCAATCAGGCAGCGTGCGCTTGATTCTTGATGCCTTAGGTTCCGAATCGCCCCAACCATAAATCAGGTTACTGGATTCATGCTGATGAATACCGAGGAAGTTGCTTCCAATAGTGGTGGACAATATTCCGGATACATCGCCTCCCATAGTTGTGGCAGCTTTAAAATTATTTTGACGAATCATCCCCCCCCATCTGCTGAAATCGTCAAGGGAAAAGGTGTTAGTCTCTTCGATTCGAAATAGCACATAATTACCCATTTGCTGAGTTTCCATCCGGTTTATCAGGGTATCCACCTCCCCATTCTGAGTGGTCATGGTATTTAGGTCGTATCCCACCCAAAAATTCGGAACGGAAGGCAATGGAGGTAGCCGCAAAATATTTTCTCCATGGGAAGCCTGAGGTTCATTGATATAAATCCGGTGAACCATTAAGGTTTTAATATCATCACTATTGGATATTCTGATTGAATTCTTTTTCGGATTGAAGGCTGTTGACGGAACCTTGATGTTTATGTCGAATAGTTTTTCGGCCTGCCGGAAATAGGTTAGAAAGTGCCTGATTTTTTGAGAATAATCACCGATCATAATCTCCAAATCCATCCATCCGGAAGTGGTTTCAAATTCATCACCGGGTTTTTGAGGCATCCCAGCCATCAGCTGGATCTTTACTGGTATCTCGCTGATCAATCCGGCATTAAAATTTTCTGTTAAAAACTCAGCCTTCGCAGATTTCTTTGGTCCAATCGAAGCACACCAGGCGCTCATAAAATTTGATTTCGGACCTGAGAAATCATCAGGAATGAGCATTGTTCCAGTTCTGTTTTCTGATGCAAGTATACGGGCATAAGCCTTTTTGCTCATTCGTGGGCGGGCATCAGGGCCAAGGTAAACGGAAATTGGCTGGAATGAATAATACCCTCCTATAGGAAATTCCAGATATTCCTTATCGAGCAAATCATGCAGTTTAAACTTTGCAAGGCCGGCTTTAGTTTCGATTGATATTACGGATTCCGGATCACCCCGGACAAAAAAGCGGACACCCTCGAGTCCCCTTCCTGAACCTGGCTTTATATCGGTTGCCCATTCCGGTTTATCGAGCCTTCTGGAATATTCCCGGGAGCAGCCTCCGTATCCCTTTTCCCAATCGGTGATGCCGTATGTCAACTTGAAAATTGAATCAAGTTTGCCGCCTTCCACTTTAACATTGCCGCTCCAATCGAGAATTTCATTACTGTGGGGGGAATAGGCATATGCTTTTCCAAAGGTTACTGAGATCTGGTAATTAAGCTTTGGGGTTGAACAACTGGTGAGAATCGTTACGAGTGCAAAAATCGCGTGAAAATGGATAAGACTTTTCATATTACTGGTTGAGGAAAGGAAAATTACAACTATTTTTCATTCGCAAATCCATTCAGTAAAAAGTCGCAAAAATGAAAAAACCAATGTTAGTGGTTTCGCTGGGCATAATGGCGTTATTGGCATTACCAGGTTTAGCCCAATC
>CAILAQ010000788.1 GCA_903832165.1 uncultured Bacteroidota bacterium
CAGCACAAAGCTGGCTGATAACAAAAAGGTTGCTGAAATTTGGGGTCCGAAAATGCATCCGATAGGGATACTTCTCTCCTTTGCTTACTACAAAAACTCCCAGATCTCCCTTTGCAGTTTCTACCCGCTGGGAATATTCGCCTTCCGGAAGCTTAATAATCGGCTTCATCTTGGCGGTATAATCACCCTCTGGTATATTATCTATCAACTGTTCAATGATTTTCATTGATTCCCACATCTCATCCACGCGAACTTTATAGCGCGCCCAGGAATCACCTTCTGTATAAAGTATCTCTTTGAAATCAACTTTGTCATAAGCACTGTAGGGAAATTTCTTCCGGATATCGCAGGCAAAATTGGAGCCACGGCCAACCGGTCCCGTAGCACCGAAACTGATTGCATCTGCTCTTGACATGGTTCCCATGCCCTTTGTTCTCTGCTCAAAAATGATATTGCCAGTCAGCAGCGCATCATATTCGGGAAGCTTTTTGCGGAAATATTTAATGAATTCCTTGGTCCGTTTTTGAAAGTTCGGATGAATATCCCCCATCAGGCCGCCAGGACATACATAACTGTGGAGCAGACGGGAGCCAAAGGATTCTTCAAAAATATCCAGGACGTGCTCCCTGTCTCGTAACCCGTAAAAAAAACAGGTTAAACCTCCCATATCCATGCCGAAAGCCGCCCACCAAAGCTGATGCGAAGCAATACGCTGGAGCTCAGAGAGAATGGTCCTGATATATTTCACGCGTTCCGGAACTTCAACACCCAAGGCTTTTTCAACAAGCAATGAAACAGCCTCGTTGTTCATGTGCGCCGATAAATAGTCCATCCTGTCTGTCAGGTGGATGATCTGCGGATAGGTCATCCTTTCGCACATTTTTTCAATGCCGCGATGAATGTACCCGCAATGCGGAATAACATATTCCAGCATCTCGCCTTTCAACGAAACAACAAACCGCATAACACCATGTGTTGATGGGTGTTGCGGTCCGATATTTACGATATAGTCTCCGTCCTCTCTGGCGGTCAGAATATCTGAAAATTCAACTTCCTGCATTTGCTAACGTTCGATAAAGTTAATATCGTCCTTGTAATCTTTTCTCAGAGGAAAGCCCCAGCCATCTTCCAGGAAGAGCCGGCGTAGGTCGGGATGGTTAGTGAATTTAACCCCCATAAGATCGTATACTTCGCGTTCCTGAAAATTTGCCGTTTTCCATAGATCACTAACAGTGTCAATAACAGGGTTGTCATGATCAGCGAGGTCCGTTTCTAAAACGAGGAAATGTCCTAACTGGGTTGATTCCAATCCATAGATCAGGGAAAACCTGTCTTCACGGTCAATTCCGTAAAAATTGAAGAGGTAATCAAACTGAAACCGGTTGTCATCGCGGAGTGTAGTGGCTATCTTATGAATAGCGGTGGCTTCTGCCTTTATACGCAGGTTTTCTCCGGATGTATTGATTTCCAAAGCAGGAAACATTTCTGCCAGGACTATACCTAATTGCTCTTTTTCCATATCCGGCTAATTAAATAAAGTTCTCCATGGGGTCGCGCGGACTCACAATGGTGTCGGTTTTCATTTTGCGCTGTAATTGCATGATACCATATAACAAGGCTTCAGGTCGGGG
>CAILAQ010000789.1 GCA_903832165.1 uncultured Bacteroidota bacterium
TAGGTGCGACGGAGCTGAGTTATGGAGGTTGTATGATCGGTTCGATCCGTCGTGATGAGGTACGATCTCTTTTTCAGATACCGGCCCACCTTGAGATTTTACTGGTAATTGCTCTCGGTAAACCTGTGGAAAGAGTAGTGGTGGAGAAAGTCAGGGAAGGTAATGTTCGATACTGGCGCGATGCGGAAAAAATCCATTATGTTCCAAAGAGATCACTGGATGAAATTCTGTTCGTCAAATAGTGCTGAATAGCAGTTTTATTTAAATGACAAATAATCATTATGTTGAAAAACTATTTGACAAGTGTCTCATAAACACCTATGGATTTGTCATAAAAGACTTGCAGCTTCTGTTTTGGTGACTTATCTTTGCCTATGCAAAAGGTAAGGTAAGGAAAGTGCCAAGAGAAAAATAATAAGGGATTAGTAAAAGGGATTTTAGGCTTAGTTGCAACAAATCTTTTTTCTCAACTTCTTCTTATCTGTAAGGTGGTTCTTGATTGTGGGGACATGACAAGTGTTGTTGGAAAAAAGGCGGCTCCCAACCGCCTTTTTTAATTTATAGCCCTTTCAAGATTTTCCGAAACTGCATCCCAATTTATAACCTGCATGAATGCTGTAACATAATCAGCTCGTTTGTTCTGATATTTAAGATAATAGGCATGTTCCCATACATCACAAACCAAGATTGGTATGGTTATCCACTGGGTAAGATTCTGATGTTTTTCTGCCTGTAATACTACCAGCCGGTCTGATTCCTTCTGATATGCCAGAATTCCCCAGCCGCTTCCTTCAACAGAGATTGTGGCCTGTTTGAAGAGTGTAGTGAATCTTTCAAATGATCCAAAGGATTTTGTGAAATATTGTTCCAGTTTATCACTTCTTTTTCCCGCTGAAGGTCCCATGTTATTCCAGAACAGGTTGTGAAGAAAATGGCCGGCGCCATGAAAGGCAAGCTCGCGCTCCCAATGTTTGATCAGGCTAAAATCTCCTGAATCCAAAGCCTCACCAACTTTTTTAGTCGCCGTGTTTAGTCCTTTAACATATCCGGCATGGTGAATATCATGATGAAGCTTCATAGTTGCTTCATCAATATATGGTTCAAGAGCACTATATGCATAAGGAAGGGCAGGAAGCGCATATTCGCCGGCCTGGTTTAATCCGGAGTCGAAATAGATGAACCCGCCTGGTGTTGCTCCGCGGCTGACATTCGCCACTCCGGCAGCGAGTCCGGCTCCAAGGAGTGCGGACGTTTTAAGAAACTCTCGTTTATTCATAGGAGGATTGTTTAATTAAAAGCTAAACAATCCCCGGACAAAAAAGTTTTGCCTATTTAAACGCTTTTTCTAGCAAACCGTCGCCAGTCATTGAAAGTTGGCTGAAGTATTCGGGAACAGGTTTCCCCAGTAGCTTATCCACATACATTTTTGCCAGATACTGGCCAAGCATGAATCCCTGTCCACGCAACCCAAGGAACAAGCCTTCTTCCGTATCGAGTATCATCCTTGGTTCTACATAATAACCGGCCCAGACTGCCTGGAATCCGACCGATGAAAGATCGGGTATCCAATTCACAAATATTTCCGAGGCAATCTCCAGAAAATCCTGGGAGTTAATTTTCAGGTTCTTCTCTGCTTCCTGTGCGTCAGATGCTGGGGAAGCGCAACCGATTACCTGACCTGTTTCCCCCAGCTGCTGACCGTAAACTGCCGAAAAGCCTTTGTACCGGCGGCGGTCGATAACCATTGGCAAGGGTGCACCATTCACTCCCAGCATCGGTAGTCTTCGGGTAATAAATGCCTGATGTTTAACAGCGCACATTCCTGTCTCTATGCCCATTTTCCGAGCAATCTTGTGTCCTTCCGGTCCCATTGCATTCACGAAAACAGGGGTGTGAATCTCAATATATTCCTTATCATGGTTCTGAACGAGAATAACAAATTCTTTGCCTGATTTATTAACGTCCAGTAGTTTGCAATCTTCCAGAATAGAACCGCCCTGATCAAGACCGAGCCTTCTGATCAGATCGATCACCCTACCGGGAGTTGCCTGCCAGCAATCATGTGTGATGAGTGCGGCCTGGTAATCGCTACCAAGTGCCGGGTTAATAAATGGGGATATTCGCGACTGATAATCTCCGGGGCCGATCATTTCCGCATCGGACCAGGCCATCGAAACCTCAAGTGCCTTATATGTCTGGTCGTCATGTGCAAAGGTCACATAGTCAATCGGACGAAAATCGATATTCCTGATATTTTGGAGATCACGGAAAATTTCAAGATTCTTTCTTGCAATATCTGAGAGTTCCGGTACGCTGAAATTGGGACGGCCGCCCGCAATGTTTCTCCATGAGGCACCTCTGCCGAAATTTATGAGCAATGGCTTCTGACCAGCTTCTGAAAGATACCGGAAGAGGGCAGAACCGCCAATGCCTCCGCCTGCGACCACTGAAGGCACCTTAATGACACGGGGCATCCGGCTCTGAGGAATAATGTGAATCTTTTCCGGCAGGTCCTTTGGATAAAGCTCTCCCATCTCAATCTGGTTGGAAAGTGGGCCTCTGGGAGTGGCATCTCCAACAATTTGAATGCCGCTTGTATAGAGAGCAGCCTTGAGTCGTTTGATGCATCTCTTGCCGCGGCATGCACCCATACCAAGCCGTGTGGTATGTTTGATTTCGTCAACGGAGATGAACTTCCGATCGCCAATGGTTTTCAGGATCTCATCATAAGTTACATCGTCGCAATGACAAACGTAAACCGGATTTTCGACTTTCATTTCAACCGGCCGGACCGACAAAGGGCCGGGATATTTTTCCTGAACAATGAACCCTCTGACATTTACAAGATCTTTACCATGGATATCCAATGACCTGACACGTGCAATATCAGTTTTGTTTGGCTTTTTCAGGATTTTATCAATAACTCCTGTACCAAGTTTTTTGCCGTTATTATCTACAAGATATACGGATGAACTGGCTTCAGCAGCATATTCGATGGGCAGGAATAACCAGTCTTTTTTGATATTATATCCAAAAATTGCAAGGCCCGGACATTGATAAACACAATCCATGCACCCGATACATTTTTCGAAATCAATTTCGGGAACTGTGCTGGTAGAAGTTTTTGTTATGGCACCGTGAGGACAGGCAAATTCGCAGGGATTACAGGCAAATCCGTATAAACAGTCGATTTGCACAAAACCTTTCTGGTTCATTCGGCTTGAATCCGGGACATCGGGTTTTTCGATAACCCTGATCGGATGCTGCTGGCTATCTATATATTCTTTGGATATTGTTAAGTATTCATCATAATTGAACCGTTCACCCATTTCTTCCAGAAGCTCATAGGCAACTTGTTTTCCCCTTAATACGGCACTGGTTCCTTCACCGATACGAATGGCATCGCCCGCACCATAAGCTTTTCGTCCGAATACCTCTTTTCCCTTGATGAGGAGCTGATCATCAGGAACCAGACCGGTGCAGATGTTTATTGCATCAATTCCTTCGATAATTTTTTCTGTTCCGGGGACAGGTTGAAAATTTTCAGATTCAGCGATTACAGCTCCGATAATCCCTGTCCTGTCTTCATTTGGAATGGCTTTTATCAGCAGGTGATTCAGAACTACGGGGATGCCCAGCCTCCTTACGCGATTTGCCTGCACAGGAAATCCTCCTTCCCGGGGCATAGCTTCAACGATTGCCTTAACATTTGCACCGGCCTGCATCAGCTGGTAAGAAGTCAGGTACCCAATGTTTCCGGCGCCTACGGTAAGAATATTTTTGCCGAGCAGGGTAAATTCGGTATTCATCATCTTCTGCACAACGGCAGCCGTGTATACTCCGGGAACATCATCGTTTTCGAAAGCAGGCATGAATGGAACGGCACCGGTAGCGATAACCAGGTATTCCGAATCCACGTAATATATTTCCTGTGTGCTGATATTTTTTATCGCAAGTCTCTTTCCTTCCAGAATATCCCATACAGTGGAGTCGAGAAATATTCCGTCGAGGTTTTCACCGGCCAGCGTTTTGGCAATATCGAAACCGCGCATACCTCCAAATTTCTTCTCCTTTTCGAAAAAGAAAAACTGGTGTGTCTGCATCAGGAATTGCCCGCCAATACGGTCGTTATTATCAATAACAAGATTATCTATTCCGTGCTGATTAAGGATCTCACGTGTTGCCAGACCGGCAGGACCTGCTCCGATAATGGTGACTGTAGTCCGGTAAACTCGGGTGGCTGTCTTTTTCTCTACGGGAGTCGGGGTTGGGCGATAATCGCGTGGAACCTCACTAACCTCGTTAACTCCGTCGATACGGGTTATGCAAATCCGCTTCACCTTACCATCAACAATCATTTCGCATGCTCCGCATTTGCCGATACCGCATTCCAGGCTCCGGTTCCTGCCCCGGAGGCTATGGCTGTGAACGGGATGTCCGGCCTGATGAAGGGCTGCCGCAATGGTCAGGCCTCTATCCCCGATAACCGGTTTTCCTTCAAAAAGGAATTCACTGGTTTCGCGAATTTGAATATCCAGAATGGGATGTTCCGTAATTTTTAACATTGAAGTCTCTGCTATGATTTGTGGCTTCAAAAATAAAGAGGGCAAAACTTAACATCAATGATGTTTATCAGCCGCCGGCATGATAAGCGGCACCATTTACACTAGAAAAATGTATTTTTGTGATTCAAAAATTATTAAAAACCAGATTGATAGATGATTAAAGAGAATTCAAACCGGATAATCAGCGGTATCCTGGCTTTAGCAGTGATCGTGCTGTTTGTATTGCATTTTTCAGGAAAAAATGACAAAGTAGTTGATAGTCAGCCGATCCAGACAGGTGTTCTGGCTGGTAAACCTGGTGAAGTGAAAATCGCTTATGTTTTCGTGGACTCGGTTTTAGCTAACTATGATTTTTATAAAATAGTGACAGACAGACTTTTGTCAAAAAAATCGAGCCTGGAAAAAGAATTGATTGGAAAAGGAGACGCTTTCCAAAAAGAAGTGGCCGACTTTCAATATAAAGTAGAGAAAAAACTGATTACCTCCTGGGATGCTGAGGCAAGACAAAAACAACTAACAGAAAAGCAGCAGGTATTGGGCAATCTGCAGAATGACATGCAGAATACACTGGCAAAGGACGAACAGGCGGTTACCATTCAACTGCATGATTCAGTTCTGAGTGCTGTTAATGATGTAAATATCAAGCTGGGATATAATCTCGTCCTGAGTAATACATTCGGAGGAGGTCTTCTCTATGCTGATGATTATATGAATATTACCAAGCAGGTGCTTAACCGCCTGAATGAAACCTATCGGAAAACTAACTCGAAGTAAGATCGGCTTTGCTGATCTTTACCTGGAAAGGTACGGGTCCGGACCGGTGAAGGATTTACCTGAGCCGGATCCGGATCTTTTTTTAATTGTCACAATTCCGGCTTTTAAAGAACCCGGCTTGGCCGGAAGTCTTAATTCGTTGCTTGAATGTCAACCTCCAGGGGTTAAGTGGGAGATTATAGTTAACATCAACTTCCCCGAACATTCGACTGCTGATGTGGTTGAAACCAGCCGGAAATCACTGAGCGAAGCCCGACTGATCAGTGAGAGCCTGTCAAGGGACGATGTAAGGATTCATTGCCTTTGGAATCCGGATATGCCTGCCCGGCATGCGGGTGTTGGGCTGGCAAGGAAAATTGCGATGGACCAGGCTGTTCAACGGTTTAATTCCATTGGCCGCAAGGATGGATTAATGCTTTCGTTCGACGCTGATTCATTGTGTGAACCCGATTTTCTGAAAAAAATTACAGAATTTTACATCAGGCATGAAAGTGCCCGCACCGCCAATATTTATTTTGAACATCCTCTGTCAGGGGCAGAAGATAAGAGGATTTATCATTCTATAGCCCAGTATGAACTGTACCTGAGGTATATGAGGCTTGCGCTTGAAGCCACAGGGCACCCTCACAGCATTCATACCGTGGGTTCCAGCTTTTCGCTAAGGGTCAGGACCTATATCAGGGTAAATGGCATGGGCAGGGATAAGGCCGGTGAGGATTTTTACTTTCTTCATAAATGCATTCTTCTTCGGAATTTATGGGAAATCAATGAAACCGTGGTTTATCCCTCCTCCCGGGAGTCCGACCGGGTATCTTTTGGGACAGGAGCTTCAGTAACACGTCAGATTCAGAATGAGGATGTGCTGAATGTATATTGCCTCGAGAGTTTTGAGCCGTTGAAGGAGCTGTTTGGCCGGGTAAGCGAATACTGGCAAAATCCAGGCCTTCAAACCGACAACCGGCAACCGATAACCGACAACGCACAGCCGATAACCGATAACAGGCAACCGGACGTCGAATGGGAGAAAATATCTATCGGATTAGCAGAATTTCTGCGGAGCAAGAATGCCGGTATAAGAATCAGAGAAATGCACCGCGATTCTGCCAGTGAGTCGACATTCAGGGATAAATTTTTTGCCTGGTTCAATGGATTCATGGTTTTGAAATATCTGAATGAAACGCACAAGAAATACTACACAAAATCACCGGTTTTAGTTGAGGCATCGAAACTGGCCGGAATGGTTGGTATTCCTGAAGCTGATTCAGTTGTGCGCTTGCTGGAGAGTTACCGGGAGTATGAAAAAGGCAGGGGTAATCGAAAGATTATTTAGTCTCTTCCTTCTTTAGAATTACAAACACCTCTTCATCAGGAGCTTTCATCATATATTTCTCCCTCGCGAACTTTTCGAGATTCTGAGGATTAGTTTTCAGAAGCTTGATGGCCTCACGGTCTTTGCGAATTTTATCCTGATAAAACACGGTATCTCTTCTCAGCTGATTCAGGTGCTGCTTCGACTTAAAGCGGTCGGCCAGGTTGTGCTGGTCAAAGAAGATTATAAGCACCAGGAATATAACAAAACTGATGAAGTACTTGTTAATGA
Organism: uncultured Bacteroidota bacterium; assembly: GCA_903832165.1. Taxonomy (GTDB): domain Bacteria; phylum Bacteroidota; class Bacteroidia; order Bacteroidales; family UBA12481; genus UBA12481. The sequence continues at coordinate 6,940 of CAILAQ010000789.1, forward strand.
AAAGCGACAATACCGTATACCAGAATTTTTTATTCATATTTCGGCACAAATATACCGCAAAATATTTTCGATTCTAATGATTCTCCAGGAAAGGATAGGTGTGATCCACGGGTGGCAGAAAACACTCCTTTATCGTCCTTGGAGAAACCCATCTCAGCAGGTTGAGCATGCTTCCAGCTTTATCGTTGGTGCCGGATGCCCGTGAACCACCGAAAGGCTGGCGGCCAACCACAGCTCCGGTAGGTTTATCGTTGATATAGAAATTGCCGGCTGTGTTAACAAGGCGACGGCTGGCCTGGTCGATTGCATATCGGTCTGTGGCAAAAATGGCACCGGTGAGGGCGTACGGAGAAGTATTATCAACAAGGTCCATCGTTTCAATAAACTGATTATCAGGATATACGAAAATAGTCAATACTGGTCCGAACAGTTCGGTATGCATGGTTACATAATCAGGATCGCGGGTTAGGATAACGGTAGGTTCGATAAAATATCCGGTTTCCTTAGAGAAATTTCCGCCTGAAATGATCTCCACGGAGGGATCATTTTTGGCATTCTTAATATAGCCGGTGAGTTTGTCGTAAGCCCTTTCATCGATCACGGCATTTATAAAGTTGGAGAAATCTTCAGGGCTGCCCATTTTGAACTGTCGAAGATCATCAAGAAGATGGCAGAGAACTTTTGGCCACAGCGATTCAGGAATATAGGCACGGGAAGCAGCTGAGCATTTTTGTCCCTGATATTCGAATGCGCCACGCGAAAGAGCGGTTGCCACTTCGATCGGTCTGGCACTGGGATGAGCGAGTATATAATCCTTGCCACCGGTTTCTCCAACCAGACGCGGGAATGTCCTGTAATTCCTGATGTTGTTACCAACGGTCGTCCAAAGCGACTGAAACACATCAGTTGATCCGGTGAAATGTATGCCGGCAAGGGCTGGGTGGGCCAAAGCAACATCGGCCGCTTCTTTACCCGGGGCAAATACCATATTGAGGACTCCATCGGGTAATCCGGCAGCCTTAAATACTTCCATCAGTACTTTTGCAGAGTATATCTGGGTCTGTGCTGGTTTCCAAACTACCACATTACCCATAAGAATAGGTGCTGTAGCAAGGTTGAGTGCTATCGAAGTAAAATTATAGGGGCTTACTGCATAGATAAATCCTTCGAGGGGCCGCTGCTCCAATCGGTTCCATGTATACCTGTTATTCTCCGGCTGAATAGCATAAATATCGGCCATGAACTTAACATTGAAATTCAGAAAGTCAATGGATTCAACAGCTGCATCAATTTCAGCCTGATGAATGTTCTTTGATTGTCCAAGCATGGTTGCCGCATTGATTTTATACCGGAAAGGTCCGGAAAGGAGGCTGGCAGCCTTTAGAAATACAGAAGCCCTCTGTTCCCACGATGTTTCCGACCATTGCTGACGAGCAGCAAGTGCAGCCTCAATGGCCTGGGTAACGTGTTTTCCCGTTCCCTGATGATATCTTGCCAAAATAGTTTTGTGATCATGTGGTGCCCGAATTTCTTCTAAAACACCTGTTTTTATCTCCTTGCCCCCTATCACCATGGGGATTTCGGTCATTTGTTCCTTCAGGAGGCGGATAGTTTCAACGATTTCAGTCCGTTCCGTAGATCCGGGTTTATAGGTTCGGACTTCTTCGTTAACCGGCGTCGGTGGTGTGGAAATACTTATCATTTGAACTATTTTGTTTGGACAAAAGTATAACAAACGGTTCATCGTATTGTTATAAAAAACCGGCTGCAGGATAAATACCTGCAGCCGGTTGGTGATATGCTGGTTTGGATTGGACTATTTGATTTTGACAGAGCCCATATTGGCGTTGA
>CAILAQ010000790.1 GCA_903832165.1 uncultured Bacteroidota bacterium
AATGGCTACATATGACTGCACATTACTTTCACTTATCTACTCTTTCTCAGTATTCGGTTCCACATTAATACTCTTGATAACTGTTCGCCGCGCATCAGATAATGCCTTGGTTATAATCCACTCAATCTGTCCGTTTGCACTGCGAAATTCCTGAGCTGCCCATTTTTCAATGGCATCATAAACATCCGGATCGATGCGCAATACAAATGATTTTTTCTTTGCCATAGCTTCACCCTCTCCTATTACTCATATCAAAATCGTTACGAACACATCTTTAATAAAGATTATTTATTCAGGATAAATCCTGAAATCGCAGGAACTAACTCAATATGCAAAGGTAAATCCGGCTCCCTGTATGTCAGCATATTCTTCATTTTATCAGCTTCGGCATTTTTAAAGATGTGGTTCATCCCTTCGATTAAAGCCATTTTTGCATCTGGCTTTGCTGCCTGAAGACGCTTGGCATCCTCCAAGCTAACCTGAATATCTGTCGTCCCCTGAATTATTAAGCATGGTTTTTTTAATTTGGCGATTTCAATCTGCGGATCATATTTGATCCAGGAAATCATGTATGGCTGCACACTTGTCCGGAATAATGAGTTCAGCATTGGTGGCACATTTTCAACCGTTTTCCCTTTTACCAATTCGTCCATAATCGGAGTTACAAGGTCCAGAACACTCGCTGGCTGTGTCTTCAGTTGTTCCATGATAATTTTATCGGCCGACTGACCTCCTCCGGCTATTGAAACGAACTTGTCAACATTTGTATTCTGAGAGGCAATCATTCCTATCAGCGAACCTTCACTATGACCGATCACAACCATTTGATTGAAACTTTTATCATTCTTCAGAAGCTTGACCCATTCAACCGCATCGTTAACATACATTTCAAAACGGAGGTCCGCTTCATTCACTCCGGCTTTTTGGCTTGCACCAATTGCCCGCTTATCATATCTTAGTGAGGCAATTCCATCCTTCGCCAATCCTTCGGCAAGCATTTTCAGCGAATTATTTGTCATCATTGGATTATTACCATTCCGGTCTGTCGGACCAGAGCCCGCAATGATCAAAGCCACTGAAACAGGCAATTTTCCTGATGGCATCATTAATGTCCCTTCAATATTTCCTGTTTCAGTTTTCAGGGTAATTATTACTTCTGTTTGGCCAAATGCCAGCGTTGAAATAAGCAAGCCTATAATAAATGCTATTTGCTGTATTTTCATAATTTCTTATTTTAATGTGTTACTGAATTATTTTATTTTCATCATCTCGTCCATCGCATAAATGATAGCTTGCGAACGCTGGGTCGTAAACAGTACTTTCTTTCCGTTGGTTAAATAAAGCTGCAAACCTGTATCTCCGCTAATAATATATCCTTTGCCCCATTTTCTGCCAATTCCACGACGTAAACCCCAACCACCATAATCGAGAATAGCACTGTATTTCCTGATTTCGTACTGCTGAATTTCAGCTTTTGAAATAAGCTTATCTTTGAATACTAATGGGAAAAACCGGAAATGAACTCCATCCTGATCGATCCAAACCTCGAGTTTCATGACTAATGAACCCCACAAAGTAACCACCATTGTGATTATCAGCAAAATCAAAGCCCAGTTTGGCGCCGGATTGTCACCAATTTCAACTCCTTTGACCGTTTGCTCATATAAGGCATAACAAAAGAAAATCAGCAACGGAATATGTGTACCCAGAATCATG
>CAILAQ010000791.1 GCA_903832165.1 uncultured Bacteroidota bacterium
ATTGGATAATTATCCGTCTCTACCTCGTGCACACTTGAAACTCCACCCTCGGCATTCGGAATTTTAAATTGGAATCTCTTAAATCCTACATCATACTTCTATTGAGTTCCTCTCGTCTCGATCTCGAGATCGGCACAGAAGATCCGTCGCTCATCTTGAGGTAGCCGCCGTCGCGCTTGACGAGGGTTTGAATATGGTTGAGGTTGACGAGGTGCGACTGGTGGGTGCGGATGAAGCCGCAGGATTCCAGGGCGGCTTCGAAATCCTTGAGGGTGCGGGAGACGAGAATTTCCCTTTTATTATCGAGAATGAACCGGGTATAGTTTGATTCGGCCTGACAGCGGATGATCTGCCGGATCGGAATAAAATCGATTTTGTCATCCTGGGGTAGGGCGATGCGCTTGTCCTGCTCGTGGCGGTTCTGATTATCTACCAGGTTTTTAAGTCGAAGATTCTCCTCTTTCAGATTGATGGCATCCGTGGCTTTGGTTACGCTTTCGATCAGCTTGTAAATATCCACCGGCTTGAGGAGGTAGTCGAGGGCGTTGAACTGAAAAGCTTTGAAAGCATATTCGTCGTAAGCTGTGACAAAGATGATCGCGAACCGAATATTCTCCAGCTTTTCCAGCATCTCGAAAATATCGCCGCCCGGCATACGGACATCAAGAAAAACCAGATCGGGATCAAGCGTATTGATCTGATTCAGGGCTTCCTCATTGGTGGAGGCTTCGCCGATTACCTGCACATGCGGGCAATAGCGGTGAAGGAGACCGGTGAGGTTTTCGCGGTTGGCGGTTTCATCATCAACAATCAGGGAGCGGATTTTCATCAGTCGGGTTTTTGCATCGGCAGTCTAAAGATAACGGTTGTCCCGGAAGATTCCTTGTTATCCTCAGTTTCATCGGGCAGCGGCTGAACCTCCACGGAAACATCATCGCCATATTGCTCCTTCATCAGCTGGATCCGTTGACGGGTGAGCTTCCAACCCTGTCCCAGGCCGCCGTTTCCGGTTTTCGTTCCGGGGTGATATCCGGGTCCATTATCGGTCACTTTGCATATCAGGTGATTGTTATCGATGGTAAAGCCTACCTGGATTTTCCCACTGGCACCCAGTGAGGAAATCCCGTGCATCACTGCATTTTCAACGTGCGGCTGAATGAGCAGGGGGGGCACCTCGATACCGAACGTGTCAATCGCCGGATCGATCGATATTTCAAACTGGAACGGGAAACGCAACTGTTCTAATTGCAGGTAGTTGCGAATCATATCGATCTCTTCGTTCAGTCCGATTGCGGGCTTCGACGACTGGGTAAGGATTGTGCGCACCAAATCACCGAATCGGGCGAGAAACAGGTTTGCTTCTTCGATCTGTTTTTTATTGATCAGGTTCTGGATAGAGCTCAGGGCATTGAACAGGAAATGCGGGTTCATCCGGGAGCGCACGGCGTCCACCTCCAGTTGTGCCATTTTCCGTTTCAGCGTTAACCGTTTTTCTTTGCGTTTTGAGCGGATGCGGATGGTCAGGACAATTACGAAAGCAAGAAAGAATGCTCCGCCGAGGGAGTACCAGAAGGTGGTGAGGTTGATGGTTTTAGGTTGAGATTCTATTGGCCAGGAATATAAATTCTCAAACTGGTACATGCCATACTGATCATAGGAGGCAATGCAGTTATTTCCATCCAGGCCGATGAGAAATTTTGGAAGAACTTTCAGGTAGTCAAAGGCTGGTTTATTCTTTTCTGAATTTGCCAGTATAAAAAGCTTCTTGCTCTTATCCTTTGCCGCCCAATCATGCAATTCTGCATCAGTTGAGGCAGGTGAACTTACAATAAAGGTGATTTTTTGTCCAGATATAAAATTCAGGGTATCTGCCATTCTCAGCAGAAATTCATTCATGCCGAGGGATTTATCGAGGTTGACAATTCCCCAGTACTGACCTTGCAAGTCGCTGGTTTTTTTTGTTTTGCCAAAAATATCAGTGAATTTCAGGTCAGGAATTTTATTACCGATTTTGCCTGTCTGCTTGATTTGATATTCCTGAAATAATTGCCTTTGAAAGACCGTTCCCGGAAACAAGGTGGAATATTTTTTGTAAATTTCATCTGTATTTGACTCAGCAGGGTAATATTCCAGGTACGATTCAGCCAGAACGGCAAGGTACCAGTATAAATCCCAGCCATGGAAAACGGTGGTGGCAGTTTCAAAAAGTGCAACTCTGGGGTTAATTTGCGTTCTGCCTGCTGGTGTTATATCGCAATAAGTTTCAATAAAATCGCACAAAAATTCCTTATAGG
>CAILAQ010000792.1 GCA_903832165.1 uncultured Bacteroidota bacterium
ACGGAAAAGCAGGCTTTATGGACATAAGGCCTTTGAGGTTTTGTCAACCAAATATGGATTGATTGACCCTTCAAAATATGTTATCCGTATTGCTCAATTGTGAATGCCAATGACGAAATTTGTAGGAAAGCCGTATGCCGGAAAACCGCACGTACGGATGGATGAGGGGGTAGGGAATTTACCCTTCCCGCTCTACTCTACTGGTGAGTCTTTGGAAAGGTTATAAAACACGAAAGGGAAACCATCGTGAGATGATTTCCCTTTCCCACGTTCCGGTTACCTTAGTTACCGTTGGTGGCCAAGCTACCGTTAGGATTGCTCAGTATATTGTTCTTTTAACCTGATGGGATGGGTTTTATCCTTCCTGTTTTGCGCGTAACTGATTCCATCTTTGGCTCAACTTGCGTCTGCCTACAGGTGCAGATGGTTATGTGCAAAACGCTGAAGGTAATTCTCCTGTTTACTTTCGATCGGTTAGATGTCCCGGATTTCTCCGGTTCGTTTCCTGCCGGTCGAGTTTTCAACCTGATATTTTCCTTTGCAGCCAGCTTGGCCTTCGCCGTTGCTGTTTCATCCCGTTCAAAGAACTTTACCTTTTAGCTTTCTTTATCGCTTACTTGGTACGACCAAAGGTAATGGCCGGAATCTGTTTGTCAATAGTTTTTAACGTGTTTGTATGCACATCGTATCAACTGTGGAAATGAACAATTGTTAATAACCCATATGCAGAGACGGATAATTATCCGTCTCTACGTAGTTATCCTCTCCAACTTCTTCATGATGCTGAATATGAACATCGCAGAAAGCACGCAGACGACAATGAAAATCAGCCATAATTGCCACAAGTCGATTTTACCCCAGAAAGTACTGCCGACAAATAAAAGCTTGTTGCCGGCGGCGGTAGCCAGGAGCCATCCTGCCTGCATCAAACCCTGAAAACGTGTCGGAGCAACCTTTGATACAAAGGAGAGTCCCATCGGGCTTAAAAACAGCTCGGCGATAGTCAGGATAAGGTAGGTCGACATAAGGTAATGCGGCAATACCCTTGATGAATCCGGAACGGCGCTGAATTTCCCGGTTACTGCATCTTTTAGTTCATGAGGAGATACCAGGTTTAATGAGGCCACCAGCATTAAAAGGAAAGCAGCAGCGGCGATGATCATTCCGTAGCCAATTTTTCGCGGGGTGGAGGGCTCAATACCCTTCTTGGCCAGCCAGGCAAAAAATGCCATAACGGGCATTGTCAGGGATACAATATACATAGGATTAAAGGCCTGGAATACTTCTGGTCCGATAGGATTCTGTGCTTTCCCCTGCAGAAACAGGTAAGTGCCTGCCACGCCGCCAATCAGGAAAAGTCCGACACCAATCAGCTTGGTATTCCGTTCAAGTTTCTTGCCAGCCATCAGCACAATACCTGCAATGAATGCCACAACAGTGAGGATATTTGCAAGATTAAAGAACATGTTGGTTATCGGGTCAACCGTTTGTGCTGTGTAATCCCGGGCAAAGAAGGTTAGCGTAAGTCCGTTCTGATGGAACGACATCCAAAAGAAAATCACGACGCCAAAAACCATGACCAGCGCTGAAACCCGGGGCTTTTCTTCCTTATTTGAAATCCCGATGATCCAGAGTACAAAACCTACAAACAGACCAAAAGCACATCCTGTTTTTACATCTTTAACCAGGCTGATCAAAAGAACTGTAACAGCAGCACCAACGAGGGCCATCGGAATAGCCCATGGTTTTTCGCTCAAAGTGATTGTTTTCTCATTGGCAGCCTTTTGCTTGTTCGGAAGTATTTTGCTGAAAAACACATAGACCAGCAAGGAAATAACCATGGC
>CAILAQ010000793.1 GCA_903832165.1 uncultured Bacteroidota bacterium
GCAATGCAGGAATCTTTTGCGGAGCAGCCATCGAACTGCACGACGGGACAATTATCACCGGTAAAAACTCCCCCCTGATGCATGCCTCTGCCAGCCTGATATTAAACGCCAGCAAGCACCTGGCCGGCCTGCCTGATAATATTCACCTTTTACCCCAAAGCCTGATTGACTCGGTAACCCACCTTAAAAAAGATATCCTGGATGGAAAGATGGTTAGTCTGGATGTAGATGAAACCCTGATCGTACTTGGCATTAGTGCCTTATCAAATCCTGCGGCACAAATGGCCCTGGAGAACCTGAAATTACTGCGGGATTGCGAAGTGCATCTTACCCATATACCTACCCCCGGTGACGAGGCAGGATTGCGAAAATTAAAGGTAAATCTCACCTGTGATCCTGAATTCTCAAGCAAGAGTTTATTTATCAGCTGATTCCGGGCACTTCTTCCTGTTTTTTCCGGGAGATCACTAAATTTGGATAAAACATCATTAATATGAAAACGATTTTATTATTCACAGCTTCCCTGATCCTGTCTTTGAGTCAGCTCTCAGGTCAGATCACCATGCCGGGTGTAAAGTTCTCCGACTCCTATTCCTTCGATAAATGCAATAATATGAAGATTGAGTTCTATGCAAAGAACAATGAACTCATGCGCACCCTTTTATACAAAACCTATTATGAGAGCGCAGGCAAAAATTTTATGGTGATTATGGACGCTCCGGGAAAGGGTGGCGACATGACAACGATTTTTGATATGGCCAATGAGGTTGCCGTCCAGATCTTCAGCAGCGATAGCCCCGAACCTATGTACAATGCAGGTAGATTCAAGTTTCCTGAAGGTGCCGATATTAAGAAACTGGAAATTGTGCCAACCGAAGCATGTTTGTAAAAAATACACCTACACCTATAAACGGATTTTCGGATCAGTATGGATCACTGGCGACGTAAAGCTCCCTAACGATTATGGGATCTTCAGAGCAGCAAAAATGGCTGCCCTCCATAATACATTGTCAGCGGAGGGATTCGTTATGGAAATGACGACTGAAGATTCCGGTGGAGGCAAAACAATAATGACCACTGTTTCGCTGGAGGCCAATGAAAGCACTACGATCAAGCTGCCGAGAAGTAAGGTTGGAACTGCGATGAATAAGGTTAATTACTTTACTTTTTAAGGATCTTTTCTGATCTGATAAACCGAATGGTCAGGCCGGACAGGTCAGCCAATTAGAATCCGAATTTGGAAATTCGGATTCCATGTTTTAAATTGGTTGACCAAAGAACCTATAAACCTGAAAGTTATGAATAATGGAGCGACACGCAACAGGACTTCCCAGGATGGAATGCGCACCATTCAGGAGTGTAACCTGCGACTTGAGGAGGATCAGTTCAATTACGATGCTCTTTATTATCGGGGTAAATTAAAAAGGAAGAATTCGAATACAGAGGGGGCCATTGCCGATTTCACCGAGGCCATACGTTTCCGGGATGATTTCACCAGGGCCTTTTTCGCACGGGCCGGCGCAAGATTTGAACAGCGCCAGCTACTCCGGGCAGCAGCCGATTTCTTTAAAGGGCTTTTTTGCCTGGTTGTTGATATTTTACCGACAACGGGTTAGAGCATGCGGGAAATCATCATTGAAAATGCCCATGAAAACAATCTGAAGAATGTTTCACTTCGCATACCGCATTATCAGCTGATCGCCGTTACCGGAGTTTCGGGCAGCGGTAAAACCAGTTTGATTTATGATGTTATCGGAGCTGAAGGACAGCGTCTCTTCTTTGAGAATTTTTTTGGAGGAAGAACCCTTTCAGCCCGGCTTTCAAGGCCGAAAGCATCCCGCATCGAAGGCTTATTTCCGGTAATTGCCATCGATCAGAACAGCATGGTCCGCAGTCCCCGGTCCACAGTAGGTACACTGACTGAATTATACGATCTCTTGCGGCTGCTGTTCGCCCGGCTTGGTAAGTCTGATATACCTGGTCTGCATCCTTATCGAAGCCTGTTTTCCTTTAATCTGCCCGATGGATACTGCCCTGCCTGCAAGGGTTTAGGGGTGCAGGATCATATCGATCCCTCACTCCTCATCGGGGATGGCACCAAAACCATTCGCGAAGGAGCCTTTGTGCTCACCACGCCAAACAACTATATTATTTATTCGCAGGTCACCATGGCTGTGCTCGATGAGGTTTGCCGGGCAGAGGGTTTTACTGTTGATATTCCCTGGCAGGACCTGTCGGTTGAACAAAAAAATATTGTCCTCAACGGATCAGATAAAATCAAGGTTTTATTTGGTAAGCATCCACTGGAATCAAGGTTGAAATGGACCGGCATAACGGCAAAACCTCGTGAAGAAGACTTTTATAAAGGGATATTACCGGTAATGGAGGATATATTGCGACGCGATCGCAATCCAAATATTATGAGGTTTGCCCGTTCCCATGACTGCGCTGAATGTGGTGGAAAGAGATTGAACAAGGAGGCCCTCTCCGTGAAATTGTGGGGCAAGGATATACCTGCGTTTGCTGAAATGACAGTGAGTCAATTCCATTCGTTTTTCAGCAACCTGAAAGTGATTGCGAATGAAACATTCATCGTGGAGCCGGTGCGCGAATCCATACTCAGGCGGACCGCCCTGTTAATTAAACTCGGCGCCGGACATCTGTCATTAAACCGCGAATCCCCTTCCCTGAGTGGAGGGGAGGGCCAGCGTATCCGGCTGGCAAATCAGGCGGCCAGTGGATTGCGAAATGTACTTTATATTCTTGATGAGCCAAGTGCCGGACTGCACCCGTCGGAGCACAGAAATCTGCTCGAGGTGATTCGTTCACTGGTGGTCACCGGAAACAGCGTTTTATTGGTCGATCACGATGAACAAAGCATCCGCGAAGCCGACTGGATCATTGATGTCGGACCAGGCGCCGGCCAGGCCGGCGGACAAATCATTTACAAC
>CAILAQ010000794.1 GCA_903832165.1 uncultured Bacteroidota bacterium
ACCTTGGAACCAAGATCAATATACTTAAAGCGTTCCTCGAGTGACGGACTTCTGAATGAGCGTCCCACATTCAAAGTTACATCCATGTTCTTCAACAAATGGTACAGTGCACTGGCATTCGCTGACCACGACCATGCTCCGATAGTATCTGCAGCAAATATAATCCGCTGGTTTGGAACGGGATCTTTCGCTACTCCGTTAAAGCTGATCCCGAATGGATCGACGCCCTGATCATTCGCAACCCTGATCCTGTCGAGACGAGCGCCTGCTGTTAATTCCAGCTTATCATCAAGCAGTTTGGATTCATGCTGCAGAAAGACTCCTGCACTTCCGAACTGTGAATCAGGATTAGGTTTTTCAGAACGGATCACCTCCATTGAGGACTGTACCTGCTGGAATGAATTAACTATTTCCTGAAGGATATACTTATCTCTTGAAGTTTTCAGTTTTCTCTGCCAGAGATCAATGCCGCCAACCAGTTTTCCTTTCTCACCAGTCTTCCACTTGGATTCCAGAACCATCCCACTCGTGTTGTGATCGCCGCGGGGTAAAACCTTCTCTGCAGTAAGCCTGATGTTTCCGGTAACCGTTGGCGGAGTATTCGGGATCAGCTCCACATCACGCAATATGTATTGATGATAAACCCGCAGGCTTACTTCATCCATTGAAGGCAACAAATTCTTGATGGTATACCGGGCTGATATCAATTGCCTTTTTTCTTCCGGATAGGTAGCCGTTGCCAGGGCGCTGAATGGCGCTCCTCCCGGAATTCCGACGTTCAGCGCCTGAAAATGCTGAGCATTGATTTCCAGCTCATGATTTTTAACCGGACGGAAGCCCAGTGTTGCATTTACATTCTGATCGGTAAACTGCGAATTTGGCTGAACTCCGTCGGGTGTCCTGTAATTACCGGCATTTCTGTATCCGCCGCTCACCCTGACTTTCCAGGTCTTGGAACCTGACTCCATTTCCAAATGGGCTCCAAGCAGGTTGTTTACCGTCTGATACGAAGCCGCTGCTGATCCGTGAATAGTAGGCCGGTCGTAATAATTCCCCTGCTTTGTAAGAATATTGACTACCCCACCCAAGGCTCCCGTTCCATAAATGGATGACGCCGCCCCCTTGATAATCTCTACTCGTTCGATCTCATTGACATCGAACATGGACAATCCTGCAACCAGATCGGATGCTGTTTCAATCCTGTTCCCATCGACAAGGCTAACCATTCGTCCTTCGCCAAGTCCACGTATATTAACCGATGTTGCCCAACCTCCGTCGCGAAACAGAGAAATTCCCGGTTCACGCGATAAAACATCCGACAATGTCATCGCTGACTGGCGAGGAAAATATTCCCTCGGTACCACCACTACAGGCAAAGCAACATCTTTCTCCAGCTTATTGTATCGCAAACTCGATACCGGAACTTCTCCAAGTGGTATCATGGCCGGTTTCAATTCCAGAACAACACCGGTTTCGTTTGCATTGTCCAGGTGAACTTTTCTAGCCACCGGGTAATATCCAAGGCTGCTGACGGATAAAGTATAATCTCCTGCACCGAGTCCTTTTATCGTAAAGGTGCCATCAGGATTAGTCAGTCCTGCAAAAACATTCAAGGCTGAACTGCCCTCCACCCTGATACAAACATAGGCCAGGGCCTGGTTAGTTTCGGCAACCGAAACCTTTCCGGAAATACTCAGATTCTGGCCAAAAACAGCTACTGCTCCGAGAAGAAGCAATAACATGAACATTTTAATTTTTTTCATAATCATCCTTTATTTTAAGAACAACCGACTTTACTTCAACACCATTTATACGGCCGAGCTGGCCGGTTAAAGAACCGATCTGATCAGTTGTGCCTTCAAGAACCAATGAAATAATTCCCGCTGCTGAATTATTCACCGGTAACCCCTGACGACCGATAATAATAGACGAATGATTGGAAATTACAGAGTTTATCTGGGGAGCTGCCAACTTATCCTGCAGCAGGATTAATACGCTTCCGATTCTCTTTTCCATTAGATTTACCTCCGGATCAGATTGTTAAATAAATCCTTGTGGTCATTTATACTCCCACTCAGATTGTTGTTAATTCGATAACAAAGATATATATTTTTGTGAATCAAACCCGGAAAAGTTTACTTTAGCAATCATAATTTTCCTGATCATGAAAAAGCCTTCGATAAGCAGAACCATGCCCTTCATCCTGACAGCTGCGGCTTTCATGGTTGTCGGCTGCAACGAAATGAACCGGACTGAAAACGCAGAAAATGAAAAGCATCCCAATGATTGGTTTTACCAGCAGCGTGCCTACCCGGGCAACAACCTGCAGTCCTGCCTTTATTACAAGGCCATGGAGCAAACCATGGACATGGAACATTCAGGATTGAAATCGGGACAGGAAGTGTGGACTGCCGTTGGACCTACAAATATCGGAGGGAGGATTACTGATATTGAGATGCCTTCAAATGATCAGAATACGATTTATCTGGCAGCAGCCTCCGGGGGTATCTTCAAGTCGACAAATCTTGGCACTAACTGGACTCCGATATTTGATAATGCCGTGGCCCTTTCCATCGGTGACCTGGACATCTCAAAAACCAAACCCGAGGTACTTTATGCCGGTACCGGTGAACCTAATGCGGGCGGCGGATCGCACACCTATGAAGGCTATGGCGTTTACAAATCCAAAGATGCCGGAAATACCTGGACGCAGTGCGGCCTGACATCTGCAGGCAGTATTGGCAGAGTGAAGATCGATCCGGTTAATCCCGACACAGTATATGCAGCAGCGATGGGGCATCTTTTCTCCGACAATTCTGAGCGTGGCGTTTTTCGTACCCGTAACGGAGGTACCAGCTGGCAAAAAGTACTCTACCTTTCCGATTCAACCGGAGCTTCAGATCTGTGCATAAATCCATCGAACCCCAATATTATATATGCTTCCTTGTGGGAACGTACACGTCGTCCACCCTATCAGAGTTATGGCGGGAAGACCAGCGGACTTTGGAAATCGGTCAATGGCGGAGATTCCTGGACCGAGTTGTTAAATGGCCTTCCGAAAGGCAATGTGGGTAGGATCGGAGTAGATATCGCAGATTCAAATCCCCTGGTGTTATACGCCACTTATACTGATTCAACAGGCTATCTGAAGGGTATTTACAAAACTGTTGACGGTGGTGACCGATGGACCCCTACAGCAACCTTAAATGAAGGAGCTTCCTACTGGTGGTGGTTCAGCGAAATTGATATTGACCCCATCAATCCTAATATTGCCTATGTATCAGGATTCAACGCCTATAAAACCACCAACGGCGGCACCAGCTGGTCC
>CAILAQ010000795.1 GCA_903832165.1 uncultured Bacteroidota bacterium
ACCTGATACCCGATACCCGAAACCTGAAACCGGTTAAAGATATTTCACAAATTGGCTGAGTTCTTCCTGGAGCACCGGGTCTTTTTGAAATCCACCGCCCAGATGCTGCCAGAAAACTTCGGCATAATCCACTCCGACCATCGCACCATAATCTTTGTTGCCCTGATAAACAACCCCGAAGAAGTCATCCATCTTGTGCATCACTTTCATAAGTTCCTTTTGCGATTCATGATGCTGTAGCATCTCCTGCTTGGTATCCATTACAGAGGTAACATCAACCATGAAGTGCGGTTTGGCAATCGGCGCACCGATCGGGTCCATTAAGGTAAGCGGTGCTGTATGATAAAGCAGCGGCGTTATTTCCAGAGGAGCTTCCGGTACGGGCACATTTGGCAGAGTAGCTACCATTGCAGCTGCCTCAACGATATTGCAGGTAGTACGATGGTCGGTATGATAATCCATCGGGAGATGGGTCATCACGATTCCCGCCTTGTATTCCCTGATGATCCGGGTAACATCCAACCTGTATTCAACGGTATCAAAAAGATAACCGTCACGGCCACCTAAACAGATATACTCTGCATCAAGAACCGCTGCAGCTTTACGGGCTTCTTCGCGTCGAATGGCAATAGTTTTATCCTCGGTTGCCCCGATTCCACCCATACCACCAGCGGTAAGAGTGACAATAATGATTTTATACCCTTGATCCTTGAGCAGTTTTAATGTACCGGCACACCAGGCTTCCGTATCATCCGGATGGGCATGCACTGAAACAACGACATTATTAAATTTTCGCATTATTTGAATTTTACAAAATCAGGCAAATCACCAATCAGGGGGCGAATATAATCCAAAAAGGCGGGGCTCACAAAATTTCCTGCCTCATTAAAATACTCCCGTGGCATTGGTTTTGCCTTCACTGCAACCTCATGAAGCGGTATCTTTCCGAAGGTGCTTTCGTATGGGTCGTTTGATAATCTCTCAATGGTAACCATATGTCCCGATTCGCCTTCCAGGGCTAAACGAACAGCCTCTTGTCCGGCCGCATAAGCTTCCAGCTGGTCAATTTCCACTGATCTCACGAAGTCGGACATGATAAGCGATTCCGTGATCTGAAACTCACCGCGAAAACCAAATTCCTTACTGATCATCTGATGCAGGTTAAGCCCAACACTTGCGCCTCCCATGGCACCGAATTCAGTATTATTAAATTTATCCTTAGTCTGGGAAGCACTTACCGGTGTTCCATCTGCATACTTTAATCCCTCACCGCAAACGACCGAAACGTAACCATATTTTTTATAAGCTCCGTCCACATCGGCAAGGAACTTATCACGATCGAAAATGAATTCAGGACAATAAATCAGATGCGGGGCATCGTCCTCATGAATCTTGCCTGCCGCAGTAGCAGCACCCAGCCAACCGGCATCACGACCAATTGTTTGATATACAACAAACTGATCAACTTTCTTCATATCTCTGGCCAAAACGCCTGCCTGCATAACGTTGAGTATATTACTGCGGGCTGCCGAAGGAAAACCAGGAGTATGATCAGTCCCGAACAAGTCATTGTCAACAGTTTTTGGGATTCCAACCCCTGTCAGCTCATAACCTTCTTTACGGCAGTGGGCCTCCACGCGATTTATCGTATCCATGGTGTCATTACCGCCAATCAGAAAGAAGTACCGGATATCGTATTTCTTAAGAACTTCCATGATTTTCGGGAAGTCCTCTTCTTTAAGTTTATGCCTCGATGAGCCAAGGGCAGATCCGGGAGTGTAGCGCAAACCTCTGATAAGATTCTTTGGCTGTTCGGTCAGATTAATGAGCCACTCATTCATGAAGCCCTCAATTCCATAGCGCATTCCATACAGGGTACCGAAACTTTCTGATTTCCTGATTGCCTTGGCCACGCCTGCCAGGCTGGAGTTAATAACCGACGTTGGACCGCCGGATTGACCGATAATGCAATTTCCTTTCATTCGATGAGCGTAATTTTTTAAAAACTTTAACCTTAGAACTTTGATTTAGCAGATGTAACAGGTTCGGCTGGCGCCTCACTAATAGGCGCTGCGCGCTAAAAGGTTCGCTGACGCTCACTAACAGGCTCCCTGCGGTCGCTAACAGGCTCGCTTCGCTCGCTAAACAGCTTCGCCAAAGATAGGAATTGTGAAACAATTAGCGAGGCGAAGCCGAGCATAATTAGTGAGCGTCAGCGAACCTTTTAGCGACCGCAGGGAGCGTGTTAGTGAGCGTCAGCGAACCTAGTTGTGAGCGTCAG
>CAILAQ010000796.1 GCA_903832165.1 uncultured Bacteroidota bacterium
AGCAGCTTGGTAAAATCGACCGGCAAATGGCTATCCAGCGTAAGAACCGGGGAAAAATGGTTCGCGTGGCACTTGTCGGATATACCAACGTTGGCAAATCAACCCTGATGAACCTCCTGGCCAAATCAGAAGTGTTTGCCGAAAATAAACTTTTTGCAACCCTGGATACCACGGTCCGGAAAGTAGTGGTTGAAAACCTGCCTTTCCTGATCAGCGATACCGTGGGATTTATCAGGAGATTGCCTCATCACCTGGTGGAATCGTTTAAAAGCACTCTCGATGAGGTCCGTGAATCAGATCTGCTTTTGCATGTGGTGGATATCAGTCATGCCGGGTTCGAAGATCAGATTGACGTGGTTACCCAGACTCTCGACGAATTGGGCGTTTCATCAAAACCAATGATTCTGGTGTTTAATAAGATGGATGCTTTTTCTTATGTGCCTAAGGATGAGGATGACCTGACGCCAGTGCTAAAAGAAAACATCAGCCTGAATGATTTAATGAATTCGTGGATGGCAAAAAATAATAATCCTTGTATATTTATCTCGGCAAAGGACAAAACCAACATTGATGCGCTTAAAGAGATGCTGTATGAGAAAGTCAGTGAAATCCACACAACAAGATATCCCTACCATGATTTTCTTTACTAAAAAAGTGCTCCGTTTTGGCTTGTTCCTTATCCTCCTTGCTTTGCTGCCGGCTATAGGCTGCAAAAATCGCACCGCTCCCATTTCCAAAGAGGGTGAATTGGAGGAAGATGTATATGTGCCCATTGTCAGGGACAAAATGAAATTTGCGGAGATGACGCCCAAAAAGGCGGCTCTGGCAGGAAGCCTCAAGCAATATTTCGGGCAATTGAAGAAATCGGGATTTAATGGTACGGTATTGTTTGCGGAAAATGGCGAAATCGTTTACAGTGAGGCAATTGGATATGCCAATCTGAAAACTAAAGAACCTCTGACTATGGAATCGGCTTTTCAGCTGGCTTCAGTCTCTAAGCCAATCACCTCGCTGGCCGTGCTTATTCTTAAACAGGATGGCAAGATCGGTCTCGATGATTCGGTGACAAAATATATTCCTGAGTTACCTTATCCGGGGATTACTATCCGGCATCTTCTCGCTCACCGCAGCGGTTTGCCGAATTACATGTATTTCGCAGAGCAGGATTGGCCGGATAAAAATATCCCGCTGAAAAATCAGGATGTTATTGATCTGATGGTTCAACATCAGTATAAGCCTTATTATCTGCCGAATAAAAGATATAATTACTGCAATACGAATTTTGTACTGCTGGCCACTATCGTTGAAAAAGTGTCGGGGATGAAATTTGAGGATTTCGTTCAAAAGCGGATCTTCAATCCATGTAAAATGGTCAACAGCCGGATTTACAACAAAAATGTCTCCCCGATCAATACTAACCCGGTCATTGGCTACCCAAGCAGCCGGCTCGAAGCTGAAAACACTTTTATGAATGGCGTCGTCGGTGATAAGGGCGTTTACTGTTCCGCATATGATCTGCTCATGCTCGATCAGGCTCTCTATACCGATAAGATCATTACCGAAGCTACCCGCAAAGAGGCATTCACTCCTCAGCATAAGGACCTGCACATTAATGACAATTATGGACTGGGCTGGAGGCTCGATCTCGCCGAATCATTTAATCCGGCCATCTATCATACCGGCTGGTGGAGGGGTTTCCGAACCTATTTTATCCGCGAACTTGGCGA
>CAILAQ010000797.1 GCA_903832165.1 uncultured Bacteroidota bacterium
CCAATGGCTCAGTTTCTATAAAAAGAATCTGCCGGAATTTCAACGGGTATATTATTCAATGATAGCCAGTTTCGATGAGGGAATTGGGCGGTTGCTTGAAAAACTTGATCAGTTGGGAATCAGTGAAAATACGATTGTTGTGGTAACCTCTGACCATGGCGAAATGATGGGAGAGCATGGCAGGATTCAGAAAATGATATTTTATGACCCTGCTGCACGGGTGCCTTTTCTGATCCGGTGGCCCGGACATATCGCCCCGGGTGCCGTCAGCGATGCCTGTCTGAATACCCCGGACATTATGCCAACACTTCTTGGCCTGGCGCAACTTCCCATACCTGCTGAGGTTGAAGGATTGAATCTCGCCCCCCTGACTATGGGTAAAGCCGGGCCGGAGCCCGAAATGGCTTTCCTTCAGGGTATGGGGCATACCTACCTTTGGGAGGATGGAGCTGAGTGGAGAGCCGTCAGAAATAAGCAATACACCTATGCAACTTACCGGATTGACGGTTCGGAATTACTGTTTGATAATGTTGCTGACCCCCTTCAAAGCAAGAATCTTGCATCAGATCCCCGGTTCAGAAATGTCAGGGATCATATGAAGACTTATATGAAAAAGAAAATGACCGGACTGAACGATGAGTTCATGCCGTGCAGCTGGTACAGGGATCACTGGACAGATGGAAAAAGGAACATAACGGCAGCCGCAAAAGGTCCTTTTAAACCATTGTATTGATTAAATTTATCGCACAAAATAATTATCGAATGAAACGTAGTGAAATCAATCAGATCCTGGTAAAATCCAAGGCTTTTATGGCCGAAAAACAATTTTGTTTACCTCCATGGGCTTTCTGGAGCCTCGACGACTGGAAAAAGAATAAAGCAAGCGCTCAGGAAGTCATCGATAATATGCTGGGTTGGGATATTACCGATTTTGGACTGGGCGATTATTATTCAAAAGGCCTGTTTTTATTCACCATTCGTAATGGCAGACTCCATGCCGATAAAAAACCTTATGCCGAGAAAATTATGATCGTGGAAGAAAATCAGGAGACCCCGTTTCATTGCCACGTATACAAAATGGAAGATATTATCAATCGCGGAGGCGGAAACCTGGTTATTGACCTTTATGCTGCAAAATCTGTAGGAATTCTGGAACCAACTGAGGTGCATTTTAAAACCGACGGAATAAGCCGTACAGTCCCCGCAGGTGGTAAGGTAATTCTAGCGCCCGGCGAAAGTATCTGCCTGGAACAATTTTTATATCACCGTTTTTATGGCGAGGCCGGACATGGGAAAGTGCTCGTAGGCGAGGTGAGCATGGTCAACGACGATGCTACGGATAACTATTTCTATGACGGGGTAGGGCGGTTTCCGGTAATTGATGAGGACGAACTTCCAGTACATCTGCTCGTTAATGATTACGTGAATTTTCTTTGACAATCTTGGCAGTCTGTAGTTTAACATCGGATTTAAAATAAAAACTGCCCATGATCAAGGTCGTCAACCCTGATCATGGACAGCCTGAAC
>CAILAQ010000798.1 GCA_903832165.1 uncultured Bacteroidota bacterium
GACAATATTTCTCTGTGTTTTCACCGATAATCTTGATTGAATTCTTGTTGGCACCAACTGTACCATCAGCACCCAAGCCATAGAATTTTGCCTGGAAGGTTCCTTTTGTTGAAAGGTCGATATCAGGCAATAATGGAAGCGACTTAAAGGTAACGTCATCAACGATACCCAGAGTAAAATCACTTTTTGGCTCGTTCATTTTCAGGTTTTCAAACACTGAGAGAACCATTGCCGGGGTAGTATCTTTTGAACTCAGTCCGTAGCGTCCGCCGATAATCATCGGAGCATCTTTCTCTCCATAGAACAGATTCCTTACGTCGAGAAATAGTGGTTCGCCCGGGGCACCCGGTTCTTTGGAACGATCGAGGACAGCAATTCTTTTAACGGATTTCGGGAAAATTTTCCAGAAATATTTAGCGGAGAACGGCCGGTACAGGTGACAGGTGATCAAGCCAACTTTTTCGCCTTTGGTTATCAGGTAATCGATAACCTCTTTTGCTGTTTCGGTAATACTGGCCATTGCCAGGATAACATTTTCAGCATCGGGTGCACCGTAATAAGTAAACGGGTGATATTCGCGACCGGTTAACTTGGTGACTTCCTGCATATAGTTTTCAACGATATCAGGAACTTTATCATAGAACGGGTTAGAAGCTTCTTTTGCCTGGAAAAAGATATCAGGGTTCTGAGCTGTTCCGCGGGTTACAGGATGTTCGGGATTGAGGGCACGGTCGCGGAATTCCTGCAGTGCCTTATAATCGAGTAAAGGAGCGAGTTGTTCTTTTTCGAGGACTTCAATTTTCTGGACTTCGGCAGATGAACGGAATCCATCAAAGAAATGAAGGAAAGGCACACGTGATTTAATCGCTGAAAAGTGAGCAACGGCAGCCAGGTCCATGATTTCCTGAACGCTTCCGGTTGCAAGCATTGCGAAACCAGTCTGACGGGTTGCATATACGTCGCTGTGGTCACCGAATATTGAGAGGGCATGAGCGGCCACGCTGCGTGCGCTGACATGAAAAACTGCCGGTAAAAGTTCGCCGGCCATTTTGTACATATTAGGGATCATGAGCAGGAGGCCCTGGGAGCAGGTATAAGTTGAGGTTAATGCTCCTGCCTGCAATGATCCGTGAACGGCACCTGAAGCTCCGCCTTCCGATTGCAACTCAGCAACGCGAACAGTTTCACCGAAAATATTCTTGCGTCCGTGAGCTGCCCATTCGTCCACATTCTCAGCCATGGTGGAGGATGGAGTGATCGGGTAAATCGCAGCCACTTCGCTAAACATATAGGCTATATGCGAAGCTGCCTGATTCCCGTCGCAGGTGATAAATTTCTTTTTTAACATGTTGATGATATTTAGATAAAAACAACCTTCTTAAATCGGGGGCAAAAGTACTAATTATAGATATGAAAATCTATGACAAATACCATAAATCGAAACGCGTGACACGAAACGCGTGACACGGAGGACGTAAAATCGGGGGACGAGGAAGAAGACCGATAGACGGAAGACAAAAGACAGAAGACCGGGATTCGAAGTAAGAGATTCCAATTCAGAATTCCGAATGCCGAAGTACAAGATTCAGGTCACCATGAAGTAGAGACGGATAATTATCCAATGTCGTTTAGTTAAGGAAATTTCATAAGGGTTTGCTGTTCATTGAATACGTTCTCCTGGGTTTCTTTTTTCGTGGTTCACTTCGGCCCGGCCTAATGACCTCTCTGGTTTTTTGAACTA
>CAILAQ010000799.1 GCA_903832165.1 uncultured Bacteroidota bacterium
CAAAAAACATCCTCAGGGTTGATGGCAGCAATGAGATACTGGCCTGCAAAAACGGATTTACGATGCATCAAAAGGGAAGTGCTCAGAAACCTGAATTGGAAAGCTGGTTCAGCGTTTTTACTGACCAGAATGCAATTGTAGATCATTGCTGGTTCCGTGGCGGATGGTTCGATGCCCTGACTATTTTATGGAAGGACATATGTGACGGCACTTACAAACAAGATCCGCCAAGGGGCATTGATCCTCCGGGAGCTTCTTTGTTTGTCCCGCTGCACATTCTTCCTCATCAGTCGAAAACGGTACGTCTGATGTTCTGCTGGTATTCTCCGAACACTAAAATATCAACCGGGGCACAGCCCTCTCCGGCAGGGCCTGCTTTCGCCGACAGGCCTGCACCGGGCAAAGCTGATAGCCAGCAGGAAATTCCCGGTTATGCCGGCAAGCAGCTTGTAAACACCTATTATCCAGACGGCGACGGATTGACCGGGACATTGACCTCACCTGAGTTTAAGATTAAGAAAAGCCATATTGCTATGCTAATCGGCGGTGGTGGCATTAAGGAGAAAACATGTGTAAACCTGAAGGTTGGTGATGTAGTTGTTCTTTCGGCAACCGGGAAAAATGAGGAGCTGATGGCTCCGGTTATTTGGGATGTCCGCCGATTTAAGGGTAAGAAAGCAGTAATCGAGATAGTTGACAATGAAACGGGCGGGTGGGGACACATCAATGTCGATCAGATTATTTTTTCAGATAATGCGGCTGTGGACCCGGTCAACGTTTCGGCCGAAGATTTTGTTTATGAAAATTTTGAAGGAGAGACTTACGGTTCCTGGATTAAAGCGGGAAAGGCAGATCCATGTGCAGGATGCGATCCGGAGACCTGTACCGTTGAAAAGTATTATAAACCCTGGTATTCAGGTAAGTTTGATGGCATTGGATCTATACAGGAATACTGGACCAACAGTTATGAAAAGCTGAAAACAGGGAGCGAATCTTTCCGTGATGCTTTCTATTCCAGTACATTACAACCGGAGGTTTTGGAAGCCATAGGAGCCAATCTTACCATCCTGAAATCACCCACGGTATTGCGGGATACCGGCGGGAGGTTATGGGCATGGGAAGGTTGCAGCGATAAAAATGGTTGCTGTGCCGGAAGCTGTACACATGTCTGGAATTATGCCCAGGCCATCCCGCATCTTTTTCCCGAACTTGAGCGATCCCTCAGATCTACTGAATTCACTGTCAGCCAGAATACTGCAGGACATCAGACTTTTCGATCAAACCTGCCGATAAATGAGCCGCAGCATACGTTTCACGCTGCCTCTGACGGTCAGCTTGGCGGTATCATGAAAGTTTACCGCGACTGGCGCATCAGTGGAGATAATGACTGGCTCTCCAATTTTTATCCATTGGTGAAGCAAAGC
The DNA here is from genome assembly GCA_903832165.1 of uncultured Bacteroidota bacterium. Lineage (GTDB taxonomy): Bacteria > Bacteroidota > Bacteroidia > Bacteroidales > UBA12481 > UBA12481. The sequence goes on from CAILAQ010000799.1 coordinate 1,425, forward strand.
CTCGATTATTGCATTAAAACCTGGGATCCGGATCATACAGGGGTTTTGGTGGAGCCACACCACAATACTTATGATATTGAGTTCTGGGGTCCTGACGGTATGTGCTCGAGCTTCTACCTTGGCGCAATTACTGCTTTTGTCGAGATGAGCAGATTCATGAAGAAGCCTTCCACCGAATATGAGCAGATCCTTGCAAAAGGCAAGTCATATATAGAAAAAGACTTATTTAACGGGGAATATTTCTTCCAGAAAATCCGCTGGAATGATCTGCATGCTGCTGATCCGACCAAGATCCCTTCAGCAACGATTGCCCCGGATGAGGCCTATAACCTGCTGATCAAGGAGGGACCAAAGTATCAGTATGGTGCGGGTTGCCTGTCCGACGGAATCATGGGCATGTGGATGGCCTCCTCTTCTGGGCTTCCGGAGATTATTGACAACAGCAAAGTGACTAGTCATTTGAATTCTATCTATAAGTACAATTTCAAAACTGACCTGACTGATCATGATAATCCACAGCGACCGACTTATGCTTTAGGAAAGGAGGGTGGATTGCTTCTTTGCACCTGGCCAAAGGGAGGCAAGTTATCGCTGCCTTTTGTATATAGTAATGAGGTTTGGACCGGGATAGAGTATCAGGTGGCAGGTCATCTGATGATGAAGGGTGAAGTAGAGAAGGGGCTTGATATAGTAAAAGCCTGCAGAAATCGCTATGATGGAACCGTAAGGAACCCTTTCGATGAGTACGAGTGCGGCCACTGGTATGCACGTGCCTTATCGAGCTACGGCCTATTGCAGGGCCTGACCGGAATCCGTTACGATGCAGTTGAGCATATCCTTTATATTGACTCAAAAATCGGTAAAAACTTTACCAGCTTCCTGTCAACCGAAACAGGGTTTGGAAATGCCGGACTGAAAGATGGAATTCCTTTTGTAGAAGTTAAAATGGGGAAGATTCCATATGAAAGAATTGTTCTGAAGTAAAAAGAGGTATTTTTGCGGTCAAACTAGCAATTAATATGGGAAGAGCATACGAATATCGGAAAGCGCGGATGTTTAAGCGTTGGGGCAGCATGTCGAAAACATTTACCCGCATCTCTAAAGAAATCATTATTTGTGTAAAATCAGGAGGTCCTGATCCTGCAAACAATTCAAGGCTTCGGGTTCTGATGCAGAATGCACGCGCGGCCAATATGCCCAAAGACACGGTAATGGGCTCAATAAAGAAAGCCGCCGGTAAGGATCAGGCTGACATCAAGGAATTTGTTTATGAAGGATATGCTCCTCATGGAATCGCGGTACTGGTGGAAACGGCATCTGATAACCATACCAGGACTGTTGCTAACGTCAGAAGTTACTTTAACCGCACAGGTGGAGCTTTAGGAACAAGCGGAAGTGTAAGCTTCCTTTTTGAGCATAAATGTATTTTCAAAGTTAAGGGTAAACCCGGACTGGATCTTGAGGAGCTTGAGCTTTCTATGATTGACGAAGGCGCTCAGGAAATTTTTGCCGAAGATGAAAATATCATCATTTCCGGAGAATTTGAAGATTTCGGTGGCATCCAGAAATATCTTGAGGATAACGGATTTGAGATAATCAGTGCTGAATTTGAAAGAATAGCTACACAAACCAAGGAATTAACTCCGGAACAGGCAGCCGAGGTTGAGAAGACCC
>CAILAQ010000800.1 GCA_903832165.1 uncultured Bacteroidota bacterium
ATGCATGGTGTTGACTGGAAAGCCATTCACGACAAGTATCAGCCGCTCGTCAAATATGTTCGCCACCGCTCTGATTTATCCTACCTGTTTGGCGAGATGAATGGTGAATTAAATATTGGCCATGCCTATGTGAACAATGGGGAACGTCCGATGCCGGAAAGAATTCCGATGGGACTTCTTGGTGCACGATTATCAAAGGCAGAATCCGGTTATTTCAGGATTGACAAAATTATGGAGGGGGCAAATTGGTCGCCCGAGCTCAGGTCTCCTCTTACTGAGGCGGGATTATCAATAAAGACCGGAGATTACATTACCGGAATCGACGGGCTGACGTTGAAAAACACACCTGACATCTATTCCATGCTTATTGGGAAAGCCAACCAGCTGATTGAGCTCATGATTTCACCGAATGCTGATGGATCCAATGCAAAACCATGCCTGGTGAAGACCATCGCCAGTGAATCGTCGCTTCTATATTACGACTGGGTTCAAGGCAATACAAAAAAGGTTGAAGAGGCTACCAATGGCGAGGTTGGATATATCCACATCCCAGATATGGGAGTAACCGGCCTTAACGAATTTGTTAAACATTATTATCCGCAGCTGACCAAGAAGGCACTGATTATTGATGACCGCGGTAATGGCGGCGGTAATGTTTCTCCGATGATCATCGAGCGCTTGCAAAGGGAAATAACTTATGCAACAGTCGCTGCAAATCAAAAGCATGGCTCCGTAAATCCCTCAGGCACTATGGCCGGGCCAAAAATCACGCTGATCGACCGTTATTCGGCTTCAGACGGGGATCTTTTCCCTTACCGGTTTAAGAAACTTCAGTTGGGCAAACTGGTGGGAGTGCGCACCTGGGGAGGTGTTGTGGGCTATAGTGGCCAGATCCCCTGCATTGACGGCGGATCTATCATAACTCCATCTTTTGCTCCGTATGCAGCCGACGGCAGCGGTTTTATCATAGAGGGTACCGGAGTTGAGCCGGATGTTGTGATTGACAATGATCCTCATGAAGAGTTTAAAGGCATTGACCGTCAGCTCGATAAAGCCATAGAACTGATTAAGGAAGAGGTGAAAACTTATACAAAAACCGTTCCCCCTGTTCCGGCCTATCCGAAAAAGAATAAATAGCCTGATTGTTTTACCTATTAAAAGCCGGATTGTTCAGATCCGGCTTTTTTTTCGTACTTTTTGACGATTAATCGATTATCCATGATAAAATTTGGAATCAAGGGCCGTTTAACAGTTGGAATAATTTCTGCGGTGGTAGTTATTACCACTGTTCTGGTTGGTTTCTTATCCTACGATCGCTTTGAATCAGAGCAGGAAAAAGCCCGGAAAATGATGAGCATGACAGGTGAGAAGATCTCCTCGGAAATAATAAGTCACCTTAACATTGGACTCGGGCGCGCACGTGCACTGGCGAATTCTTTTAAGAGTATTCAATTTAAAGACACGGCAACACAGAATAATGAGATCGACCCATTCCTCTTTGATGCAATGAATGATAGTATAGAAAAATATTTGTCTTTCTGGATCAGCTTTGAATTAAAGAATATTGACAAGGCATATAAAAAACCAGCCGTCAGAAAGACCTGGATAGTTGACCGCCTTGAAAATGATCCTCCCAGGAAAAGATTCGAATTCAGGGACACCTTGCCTAAAGCCAAATCCGTCCAATATTATACTATTAAAGAAACCAAACTGGAAGAATTAGTTGATCCTTATCTGTATATTGTTCTTAAAAGGTCGGGAGATAAGAATTCAACTTTAGTTTCCAGCCTGGTTGTTCCCGTGATGATGGATTCCATCGTTGAAAATGTAAAGTATCCTGTGGTTGTGGGGCTGGCAGGAATCGACTTAAATCTGAAGCCTTTCGAAACGCTGATTAAGAAAAGTGACAGTCTTTCAAATTACCAGACCTTCTTAATTTCCAATAATGGGTCCATCGTTGTTTCACCTGATCCGACAATTAAGATAGGCAACAATCTAACCGAAATCCCGAAATTCAAGAAGATAACATTAAACGATCTTGATAGCATGGCTAAGGATTCCAAGGATGGTTCCGGAGAATATAATAAATCCCGTTATCATGTGAGTCCGGTTACGATCGGTAATTCTGCAAAGAGCTGGTATGTATGTGTAATGTCATCTGAAGAAGAGATTTACAAAGATGCTGAAAAGGCCTTACGTCATTCAATTTTTATAGGATTGGCCGGAATCATCCTGATGATTATCCTGATCTATAACATTACCACGCCCCTGGTAAAACCGATTACCGCCACAACCAGGGTTCTGGATATTTTATCGCAGGGAGAAATCGAAGAAGTGATAAAACTGGAGGACCACAGCCGACATGAGCTGGGAATTATGGCAGGATCAGTTAATCGAATCAGAGACCGCTTTAAAGCAATTGCGGGGTTTGCAGCTGACATTGGAAAAGGTAAACTTGAAACCATTTATCCTTTTAATACGCAGGGCGACATGCTTGGCCAATCTCTTAAGCAGATGCAGGCGGATCTTATCTTGTTCCATCACGAAACCAGCAAGAAAGACTGGATTAAAACCGGGATAGCAGGTCTGAATGACGAATTAAGGGGTGCCGGTGATTTAGTTTCCCTTGCCAGGTCATGTGTTCAATATATTGCAAAGTATCTTGATATACCTGTCGGTGTAATTTATTTCGCGGATGAATCCCACCAGGTTCTTCGCCTGGGTGCGGGCTATGCTTTCACAAAAGGGAAAGAATTAAATGATATAATCCCATATGGAGAAGGATTGGCAGGAGAATGCGCAATCGGGCGTAAAACCATAATCCTTAAAAAGATCCCGGCTGATTATTTCCCTATAAAATCAGCAACAGGATCTACGTCACCTAATGAAATTATTGTCGTTCCCTGCCTGTACAACGATACTCTTTTCGCAGTGCTTGAATTCGGCAAGCTCTCCGGTTTCAATGAAGATGAAAATGAATTATTGAGGAGCTTTTCAGAAAACATAGCTATCACAGTGCAAACGGTCAGGGCCAAGGAGGATATGAGTGCGTTGTTAGCAAAAACGCTTGAGCAAAAGGAGGAGCTGCAGGCACAGGAAGAAGAACTCCGTGAAGCCAACGAAGAGCTGGAAACAAATACTCAGCTGCTTGAGGAACAATCTGAAAGAATTGCTGAAAAGAACCGTTCCCTGGAAATTGCCTCAAAAGAGATTGAGCAAAAAGCCAAAGATCTGGAACAGGCATCTCGATATAAATCGGAGTTTCTTGCGAATATGTCTCATGAACTGCGAACACCATTGAATTCCATGCTGATTCTTTCACAATCGCTGGCCCAGAACCACTCCGGCCATTTAGGAAGTGACGAAGTTGAATCGGCACAGATCATATTTAAAAGCGGAAATGACCTACATAACCTCATCAACGAAATCCTTGACCTCTCAAAAATCGAAGCCGGGAAAATGGCAATCAATATCGGCAGGGTGGAGATCGGGCAGATAGCCAAAAATATATCTTCATTATATCGCGCAGCTGCTGCAGATAAAGGGCTGAGCTGGAATGTTTCTGTTGA
>CAILAQ010000801.1 GCA_903832165.1 uncultured Bacteroidota bacterium
GGTTGCAGGCACCAGGATTAAATCAGTGAAAGCCCACTCAATTGCAGGAACCTTTATTCTGGCCGTGCTGATCCTCGTGTCCGTCCTTCCGCTTCCGTCGCAATACCGGTCGAGGATACGGATGAAAGAGGCAGATAGCAGGACACAGCAATTTTATGCAGAGAATGTTACCCGCAAGGATCTGCTTTTTATTGAACCAACCTGGCTGGCCGGACCAATGGTGGAAAATGCACTGGCCTACGGCATCAGCTATGTGGCCCATCGGAATGAGTTTTATAAAGAGTACCATGAAATTTTTCCGAACGTTATTACATGGGAAGGGGAAGGCAAAACTCCCGGGTTGTTCCGGACTGCAGCTGCTGATCCGGAAACGATACTTTATTGCGGAAGCGACATTTTCATTTACTCATCTCCCGGACGAAACGCTGGCCAACTGGTGAATTATATTGACACGATTGCCGCCAGGTTTGGTGCACATCTGTCACATGACACCGTATTTTCTAATAAGGAAAATAATGAGCAGGTAATCAGGATCAGGAATCTGGATTCATGGAAAACACTGGCCAACATCAAAAATATTAATGATCCCGCCACGCTTTCGCAAGGAAAACCGGTTACTGAATCATTCGCTGTCCCTGGTATCTCTGCCGGAGATTATCTTGAAATAACCCTGAGAATCAAAAATAATAAGGAGGATGCCAGATGCAGGATTATTGCCCGGTCAGAAAAATCAGATCTGGATGGGATCTATTTTGAAGATTCCGGGTCACTTCAGGATATTGGTAAGGGATGGCAACTTTTACGGTTGCGTGGAAATATTTCCAAGGCACCGGCTGACGGCCGGATGATGTGCACAGTCTATTATCCGGGGAAAAATAAAATATCCGTTCAGGACCTGCAGATCAAGCATATGGGACGCAGATAAGAAATCTCAGAAAACAATCATACCAAAGATGAGTAAAAGAAATTTCATTTCAAGTGTTAGTCTGATAGCCGGGCTTACGCTGATTTCACTTCATTTATCCGCCTCAGCGGGAACTACAAAAGTACTTTGGCAAATCGGCAAGACTGACCGCAATACGGCGGAATTTGCACTCGCACCATCAGCCCACCGCCAGTTTACGCATGACGGGTTTTTCATCATCGGTGCATCGGACGCCTCCAAAGACTGGCCTTACATGCAGCCCGGACCGGGTGATGCCTGGGCTGGCAGCCGATCCCATACCTATACCATTGTATTCGGATTGAAAAACGATGGGACTTCAGACTCCTGTCGTCTTATTATTGACCTGGTGGATACGCACAATGCCATCCCTCCGCAGCTGGATATTAAAATCAATGATAAGGCGTATTCATTATACATGCCAATGGGCAGCACTGATGAATCGATCAATGGAAAACCTTCAGCAGGAAAGCCTTATCAGATCAACATCAGTTTTCCATCATCGGTAATGAAAAAGGGTCAGAATGAAGTCTCGATAACCTCAAAATCCGGCAGCTGGATTCTTTATGACGCTCTGCGTATGGAAGGACCTGATTATCTTAAAGCTGAACCCATTTCAACCTTCCTGGCCTTTCAGGACATAAAACCGTCACAGGGAGCTTATACCCAGGATAGGCAACTATATCGTGATGTGACTGTTAACGTGCAATTCGCCGGAAAACCATTCGCAGGAAAGCTGGTTTCAAACGGCAAACCGGTAGCCGATATCGATGTAAAACAAGGCAGCCAAATAGTAAAAATCCGAGTTCCGGAGGTGGCAAATCCAACTCAGGTAAAATTCAGTATCATGCAGGGTGAGAAAAATGTGGCATCAAAAGATTTTACCATGCAACCGGTCAGGAAAATGACCATCTATATTCTGCCTCATTCACACACTGATATTGGGTATACCGAAATACAGACAGCCATCGAAGATAAGCAGGTTAAAAACCTTGTTGATGGCATAAAATATGCGAAACAGACAGCAGGATACCCCGAAGGTGCTCGGTTTGTCTGGAATGTTGAGGTTACCTGGGCAGCCGATCTCTACCTGAATCGCATGAACGATCAGGCCAAAAAAGACTTTTTTGAAGCAGCCAAAAACGGACAAATATCATTCAACGGGATGTATCTGAATGAATTAACGGGACTTTGCAGACCAGAGGAACTACTTCGGTTGTTTAAGTATACCACTGACCTTTCGAGGAAGACCGGTCAGAAAATTGATGCCGCCATGATCAGCGATGTTCCGGGATATACGTGGGGAACAGTTACCGCCATGGCTCAGGCCGGGATACGTTACTTCTCCGTTGCACCGAATTATTTCGACCGGATCGGAGATATTCTGGTTAAGTGGGAAAACAAGCCTTTCTGGTGGGTTTCCCCGTCGGGCAAGGAAAAGGTCCTTGTCTGGATTCCGCTTAAAGGATATGCATTGTCTCATATTATATCAAAACTTACTCCTGAATGGGTAACCGACTATATCGAAACCATTGGCAAAATGAATTACCCGTATGATATCGCCCACATCAGGTGGAGCGGTCATGGTGACAATGCGGTACCGGATCCGGCAATCTGCGAATTCGTAAAAGACTGGAATACAAAATATACCTGGCCAAGGTTCATTATTTCCTCCACCAGCGAAGCTTTCAGCGCCTTTGAAAAAAAATATGGCAAACAGATTCCGGAGGTTTCAGGCGACTGGACCCCTTACTGGGAAGATGGTGCCGGATCATCGGCTCTGGAAACCGGCATGAACAGGAATACTGCTGAGCGTTTAAGTCAGGCTGAAGTATTATGGGCATTACAGAGCCCATCGAAATATCCGGTTGAAAAATTTGAGGAAGCCTGGAAAAAGGTTCTGCTCTATTCGGAGCATACCTGGGGAGCCTGGTGCAGCATTTCCGATCCGGAGAATAAAATGACTATTGA
>CAILAQ010000802.1 GCA_903832165.1 uncultured Bacteroidota bacterium
CAGCTGAGCTAAGCACCCGAAAGAGCGTGCAAAGATAAACCCTTTTTGCAAGCTTGCAAGAGCTTGGCGAAAATAAATCAACAGGAAATAGAGTTGCTCTTGATGTAGGCGAGAATCTCATCGCGATACCCAAAAGCCATGCACGTAACCGTATCCGCCGCTCCATAGTATATCGCAATCTTTCCTTCTGAATCCATTACCGCCGCACAAGGAAATACTACGTTCGGAACATCTCCCGTCAGCTCATAAAGCTCCGCTGGTGCCAGTAAGTAAGGCTTCGTGCGATAAAGTACCTTCTCCGGCCTGTCAATATCCAGCAAGGCAGCACCCATGGAATAACGGAATCCATTACAAGTATTGATAACGCCGTGGTAAAACAACAGCCAGCCGGCATCAGTCAATATCGGAACCGGTCCTGCTCCAATCTTCGTACACTGCCAGGCGCTCTCTTCAAATGGCGTAACCTTCATCACCAGCCTGTGCTCCCCCCAGTATTTCATATCAGGACTATAACTTATATAGATGTCGCCAAAAGGCGTATGCCCGTTGTCGCTCGGCCGGCTTAACATCGCATACTTCCCGCCAATCTTCTGAGGGAACAAAACACCGTTGCGGTTAAAAGGAAGAAAAGCATTCTCGCACTGGAAAAACTCTTTAAAATCAAAAGTCCAGGCAATGCCGATCGTAGGCCCGTGATAACCGTTGCACCAGGTTACCCACCACCGGTCTTCAATAAATGTTACCCTCGGATCGTATTTGTAATCTGATTTTATCTCTTCTGTATTGCCGGCTTTCATCCCGATGGGCTCATGATTGATTTCCCAGTTGATCCCATCTTTACTGAATCCGGCGAAAATATTCATCTGCACCGCCTTGTTGTCACACCTGAATACTCCCGCAAATCCTTCTCCAAAGGGCACCACAGCACTGTTAAATACACTGTTTGATGTTGGAATCGCATACCGGTTGATGATTGGATTTTTTGAATAACGCCAGATAACATCCGATGAGCCCTGCGGCCTGTTTTCCCAGGGAATAGCTGCTTGTGTGATCATAATCTGTTAATTTATGCGTCCTGCTCAGAATTGTGAAAAGGAACGAAAAAAGATACGAAAAATGACGGAATTGTAGCCACCAGCACCCACAGGAAAAAATGCCTGTATCCCAGCCAGTCACTGATATATCCGCTTATCATCGATGGAACCATGAACCCCAGGTTCATTATCCCGCTGGCAAAGGCGTAATGAGCAATCTTGTATTTGCCAGGAGCAACCTGTTGCATCATGAACAGCATTAACCCGACAAAGCCGAATCCATATCCAAAGTACTCCAACACCACTGCCGAGCCTATAACCCAGAGGCTGGTGGGTTGGGTGATTGCCAGAAAAGCATAGGCGGCAAAGGGAATATTAAAGAAACAGCAAAGAATGAACAGCGACTTCTTTAATCCTCTTGCCGATACAAAATAACCCGCAAGAATGGACCCGAGTACAAATGCCATCGCCCCGAAGATTCCATAAACCAATCCGATCTGTGATGTAGTCAATCCTAAACCTCCATGGTCGCGCGCGGCTTTGAAAAAAAGAGGTGCAATTTTTATGGCATGACCTTCGGCGAACCTGTACAGAATGATGAAAAGCACCATCCACCCGATGCTCTTCTTTTGGAAGAAAGTTCTGATGACATCCCATAAAGTCTTAAATCCATCATCCAGACTATGAACTTCACTGGCATGTCCGCCGGTAGGCAGTTTCCTGATGTGGTACAGACCGAGCGAAATCATGACAATGCCATAAATCCCCATTACGGCCATCCAGGCTTTTACCACCCCGAAACTTATCTCCATCTGACCGGCAAAATAAACGAATGCTCCTCCGGTGAGTATCTTGGCAATATTGTAAAAAGCTCCCTGCCAGCCAATATATTTAGCTTGTAAGGTGGTGGTAAGCTCGTTTAAATATACCCCGTCTGCAGCAATATCATGCGTCGATCCACTCAGTGCTACAAGGGCCAGAAGGGATATCGCGTATTTGAAAAACCCCGGCAGAGGCAGGGACAAGGCAACAAGGAAAAACGTTATTCCGGTGAGAATCTGAGTTAATACAACAAAATGTTTCTTTGTCTTGAACAACTCAAGAAATGGACTCCACAAGGGCTTCAGTGTCCATGGAAGCATGATCAGCGAAGTCCAGAGTGCAATTTGCGAATCAGAAATGCCAAGATTCTTGAACATCAGTGACGATGAGGTTGCAATGGCAACGAAAGGCAGCCCCATAGCAAAATAAAGCGTCGGAATCCAGGTGGCTGGGTGGGGGTGAATCCCCGTTTTTAGTTGATCCATGCTCAAAAATAATAATATCTACCATTCCGGATTATTTACAAACCCCAGCTTTTTTGTATATCGTCCCCGCACCAGCGAATCCTGAGATCGCTGCGACAGGATCAATCCGGTAAAAGGTACTGAATACTTTGTCCCTACCACCCCGATGGCTCCACTGACATTGCCGTTGGGATTAACCTTGTCATCGATCTCAAGATGATACCAGCTGAGATATTTTGCAAGGGTGGTATCCGCAGCTGTAATCAGCAGCTTTAACCCCACAGGCTTGCGATAATCAACACTGTCGTTCACTTTGATTAAGGTTCCTGCACGTGCAAAGAAATTATCGGAATAAAACCGGTAATTATATCGGTCTTTTTCAATCTCCAGTTCAGCAATGTTCAATTGCCGGGTGTAGGTCATGGAACAACGCCTGGTAACCCCCGATTTCATCCATTCTTCATAGGCAAGGTCAAGGGAGATCTCATACAGGCCTGCTGCAGGATCTGAATTCCATGAAAACAGTATCGGGTCTTCATAAAAGTAAAACCGCTTAAATCCTGCTTTCGGGACGATAACCTTGAAGGGTTCAATAAAGGTGAATTTTGCGGTAAGGGTATCCTTCTCCGATGGTATGATAACCTTAAGCAGATAATCCCCCTGATACAATTTCTCATTTAAGAGATAAACTTCATTTGGAAATACCGGAAAGAGACCATCATCACGACCGATTCCCGTTTGACGCGTGAACGGCATCCTGTGGTCTCCCCATATGTCGGTCAGAAAAACCTGGGCATCAGCATAAAAAATATTGTCGTGATCAAGTGCCAGCGTATATGGGTCGGACTGTCCGGCAAAGGTTTTCGAGAGTTTTATATAATTAACGGAACGGTTAAGGTCGAAAACACCAAAAACCACTGGAATCGGTGATCCGGGCCTGATAACCGTAATGTCGTCAGAACACCCGGTTAACC
>CAILAQ010000803.1 GCA_903832165.1 uncultured Bacteroidota bacterium
CGTTTCCGCCAATTACGGCTAGCTGAGGTTGATAGGTGTAAAATCTCGATTCAGAAATAAACACTTCAATTTCATAATTTGATTTGTCGAGATTAAAACCGGTCGTGTAATGCTGAAGCACCTGGTACCATAAACCTTCACTCCGCCACGTGCCAATCGCCATCCAGGTATGGGCTGTTATATATTTTTTGCCGTTAAATATGGTATAGTCACAGGGTATCAGCTTTTCACGGGAATACAGGTCTATTGGCTTAACCAACCGTACCGTATCGTCGCGGAAATCCTTATTATTGTTCTGATCAATAATATAAACCGAATCCTTGCCTCTCATTCCCGTAAGCATACAAACCGAATTATCCCGGAGGGAAATAGGATGGTAGGGATCGACCTTTTTTGTGGCTGCAATTTTTTTCCAATTAAGAGAATCCTTATGTTCTTTGGCATGGAGTTGAAATCCATAGGCATCATAATCAACAACTTCACCACGCAGTTTGATATCGGTAATATTTTCAGGAAGAATTACCTCAAAACCTAGTGAATCCAGAGAGCGAAATGTCAAATCATTGATACCCCTGTGGTAATCCAGTAAGCCCCGGCCTTTTTCCGGTTTCATCTTAAGAACCAGGGTATCGGGCAGGTTCCTCGACTGACCCAAGCAATCAATATTCGAGCCCATGCCAAATATTAAACCGATCAGAAAAATGGCAATAATATTTCTTTTCATTTTTAATTGTTTATTATTCAATATTTTAACCACCTACCCCCCTGCACTAAAGTACAGGGCTATTGATACCGCCCACTGCCAACTGCCGACTGAAGACTGAAGACTGAGGACTTCCTACTCCGTTTTCAAAGCCTCGGCGGGCCGGATCTTCGAGGCTATCGATGCCGGAATCCAGGTGCTGAGCAAAATCAGCAGTACCATCACGACCATGCTGATACCAACCGCCAGATACATCACCGCAGGTCCCACTTTGGTTATTCGGATGGAGGGAACCTGGATATAGACCAACGCCACAAACAGAAGGCCCAGTCCGCCCAGCACCAGGTTTTCAAGAATCAATTGAGTTTTGATTGATCTGCCAGTCGAGCCAAGCGCCCGCTTCACCCCGATCTCATGAATCCGCAGATTGGTGTTGTACCAGAGAATACCGATAACCCCCAGCAAAACATTGATCAACACGAAAATGGCCAGTAATACTCCGAGGTATTTTCGCTGAAGCCTGTCAAGATTCTCTGTTCTCCGCATATTTTCAAATGAATACGTGCTGCGGATAAACCAAACTTTAGGATCCAGCACTGAAAATATTTCATTCTCAAAAATATTAAGGAATTTCTCTTGCTGACCCGGTTTAACACGCACCAGGAGTTCCAGATGCCTGAAATTCTTAACCTCTTCATCCAAAACAAAGCCCGTCGCCCGTGGTTCCTCATAGTCGGTTCGCTTAAAATCCTCCACTACTCCGATGATTTCAAAGCTACAGCGTCCCTTGCCTGGCAGCAACTTGCCGACAGACTCTCCTTTGTAATATTTTTCATCGATGGATTTACAAATCAGTATCGACTCGATAGTCTTGGCCCGGTCGCTCTCATTAAACCATCTGCCTTTCAATGGCTTAATCTTAAATACCTTCGCATAATCAAAATCGACCATCATTCTATGGATATGGACCTCCTCCTCTCCAAATTTATGAACACATCCTTCCGGGCAACAAAAAAACGGAGATGCATTACCCGCAAAAGAAACCGATTCGACCATTTCGTTCGATACCAATCTCAATTTGAGTTTGCTAAAAGTCTCCTGATTGAGCTTATCAAGGGGAGTCTGACCATTCGGATCTTCTCGGTTCATTATTTGAGCACTGACCACATTCCGCATATCGTAGCAGGATTTGATACTACGAATCCGAACCCTTTCGGTTATATAAACGGTGAGATTCACCAAAACCAGCGATATGATGAACAACTCGATAAACACCAACACATTCCGCATCCGGTTGTTCCAGAGGGTTTTAAAAAATATGCGTATCATATTTCGCCTCCTTTCAGATATTTAACCGGTTTCATGCGCGACATGCGTATGGCAGGCAGAACGCCTGAGAGCATTCCAAATAACAGGCAGACTCCCAGTGCAATTCCAAAAACCAGGAAATCAAATGAAAAACTCATCGGAACGGTAGTTCCCGCCTTAACCGGGATATTCAGGGTATTACCAAGCAGTGCAACCACAAGAAATGATAATACAATGCCAATAACACCTCCGGTAACCGTGAGTACCAGATTCTCGAAAATAAACTGTCCCTTCAGTACCGCCGAGCTGGCGCCGAATGATTTTCGTACCGCAATTTCCTCCCCTCTTTCCCGTATCCGGGCAAAGTTGAGGGCCATCAGGTTTACAGCAGGCAGAAAAATAAACCCAAAGCCCCACAACAGGTATTTTCGTAAAAGAGCCCACGGTCCGAAGTCATCTTCCGGATCAAAGGTTGCAAACAGCCTCTGCCACTGAGTATTCGGACCGGCCACAAAGAGTGCCAGATTGGGATCGGCAGCATCAATACGCTGAAGAGTCGCCTGAAAATCCCGCCGGATTTCTGCAAATTGTTTCCGGTCGTTCGCTTTAAAGGCCAAAGAGAAGGCGCCAGAATAAGGACTAAAAGATCTGGGATCTGGCTTGTCAGCAGGGAAAAGGGTATATGGGTAGAAAACGCCTGACCGAAGATTTTGAGAGGTTGGCGGAACATCCTTTACTACACCAATAACTGTAAGGGAGAAGTCACGGTACTGTACTATCTTACCCAACACATTATTATCGTTCCCAAAAAGCAATTCTTTCAAACTTTCCGTAATGACAGCCATATTAGCACCGTTGGTTACTTCCTCCTTTGTATA
>CAILAQ010000804.1 GCA_903832165.1 uncultured Bacteroidota bacterium
AGGTGACAGGTGACAGGTGACAGGTGACTGGTGACGGGTGACGGGTGACGGGTGACACGGAAAACAATTTGCCTTGAAAAGCGTTTTATCCATGGAAATGGGAAATACAGTAATTACTATCCAGACCACCATCAACGTGCCGGTTGATATTGTTTGGAAATTATGGTCGGAACCTGAACATATTGTCCGCTGGAATGCTGCATCAGATGACTGGCATACCACAAAGGCTGAAAATGACCTGCGCGAAGGTGGCAAATTCAGCTCCAGAATGGAAGCTAAAGACGGCAGTATGGGCTTTGATTTCCGGGGTGTTTATGACAGGATCGTTCTTCATCGGCATATCGACAGCACCCTTGGCGACAACAGGAAAGTTAAAACCACTTTTTCAGCCATAGATAACCAGACCGATATCATTGAGTCATTTGAAGCAGAAGGCACAAATCCGGTCGATTTGCAGCGCAACGGCTGGCAGGCAATTCTTAATAATTTTAAAAAATATGCAGAAGCCTATTACCCCTTGCCTCTGGTTTGATACACAGGCAGAGGAAGCAGCCAACGGGTGATTTTTTTTATTCTTCGTTTTTCATTAACTTTTTGGAAAATTTGATCTATGCAAAAGATTTATATTTTCCTCAGCATCTGCATATTAGCTTCCTGTGCAGAAAATAAGCCGGCCAACACAACAGCTGCCAAAGAGAAATCCAGCATTTCATTCACTACCGAAGGCAAAAAGGTAATCGTTTATACAACCGCCGACAGCACTAACCTCCGGCTTACCGCTACTGACACCCTCGCCTTTGCCGCTTTTGCCCAGCCCCTGGAAACGCAACCATGCATTTTTGTTGATCCGGCATACCAGTTTCAGACTTTCCTTGGAATAGGCGGTGCATTTACGGATGCCGCAGCCGAAACTTATGCCAAACTTCCGGCAGATAAACAGAAGGAACTGATGGAAGGCTATTTTGATGCCGGCAAGGGCATCGGCTACACTTTCGGAAGAACACACATCAACAGCTGCGATTTTTCCAGCGACATGTACACGTACATTGAAGATGGAGACAAGGATCTGAAAACTTTCAGTATCGCTCACGATGAAAAATTCAAGATCCCCCTGATAAAGCGGGCTATCGAGACTGCCGGTGGAAAATTGAATCTGTTTGTCAGCTCCTGGAGCCCTCCGGCATGGATGAAGGACAATAATGACCGTCTGCATGGCGGAAAACTGAAACCTGAGTATTTTCAGACCTGGGCCGATTATTACGTAAAGTATATCCAGGCACTGGAAAAAGATGGCGTTCCGGTATGGGGCCTTAGCGTTCAGAATGAGCCTATGGCTAAACAGATATGGGAAAGCTGCATGTACACCGCTGAGGAAGAAAGGGATTTTATTAAGAATTTTCTCGGACCGACACTTCAGAAAAATAATCTGAGTGATAAAAAACTCATTGCCTGGGATCATAACCGCGATTTGCTGTACCAGCGTGCATCTACTTTGCTGAGCGATCCGGAGGCCGCAAAATATATCTGGGGAATAGGATTTCACTGGTATGAGGTGTGGACCGGAGGCCGGCAATTCGAAAATGTCAAAAGAACAGCGGAGGCTTTTCCAAATACCAATCTTCTGCTCACCGAAGCCTGTAATTATCCTTTCAGCTGGGAAACTTTCAACCAGTGGAAATGGGGCGAAAATTACGGTGAAAACATGATCCATGATTTTAATAACGGTGCCATTGCCTGGACCGACTGGAATATTCTGCTCGATGAAACCGGGGGCCCGAACCACGTAAAAGGCTTCTGTTTTGCTCCCGTCCACGCAAAAACACAGGAAGGAACGCTCCACTACATGAACTCCTTTTATTATATCGGCCACTTCTCAAAATTCATCAAACCGGGCGCCCGTCGCGTTATCAGCTCATCGAGCAGGGTACAGCTACTCACCACCGCGTTCATCAACGAAAATGGGAAGCTCACTGTGGTGGTCATGAATCCCACGGCTGAAAAGTTCTCCTACCGGATGTATATCGGAACGAAAGCAGTCGAAACTTTAAGTAGGCCGCATTCGATAAGTACACTCGTAGTTCAATGAAACAATGTGCTAATGTGCTAATGTGCTAATGTGCTAATGTGCTGATGTGCTAATGAAAAAAAGAAATTGGGAAATGTTATTGGTCATACTGATATTCTGGGTTTCAGGATTTTGGGGGACCGGGTTTGGGCAGGAGAAAGCCGGGCCGTGGGTGTGGTGGTTCTGGCCGGGGGCGGCAGTGACGGAGAGCGGGATCAGAAGCCAGATGGTATCTTTTCAGCATTCAGGATTCAGTGGGGTAAACCTTAATTCCATTTACACAGCAAGCGATCCGCAGCATCCGCCAATACCTTTCATGAGCGATAAATGGATTGGCATGATCCGGTTTACCCTGAGAATTGCCGACAGCCTGGGTATGCAGGTCGATCTTTCGCCGGTGAGCGGTTGGCCGTTCGGCGGCCCGAAAGTTACGCCGGCCGATGCTGCAAAAAAGATTCTCGGCACGATCGTAGCCAGGGTATCGGGAGATACACCAATTGAGATGAAGGTGATTTCGCCGGATACTGCCCGGCTGATATCTCTCACTGCTTTTCGGGCAGATGAGGAAACAGTGGCTATCATCAGATATGCAGGAAATCCGGCGGAAAAGCCAGGGAACAGGCAAGAAAAGTCCCCAATTCAATTATTTAACCAGACGGATGGCACCGGAATTCTCCGGACCAGATTGTCTGCAGGCCAGTGGCAGCTCTACGCGCTGTATCTGAAACCAACAAACCAGAAGGTGAAACGGGCAGGTCCGGGTGGCGAAGGCCTGGTACTGGATCCATTCAGCCAACCGGCTGTGGAGCATTATCTGGAAGGTTTTGCCCCTGCTCTTCAATCGTTCGCAGGATTAAAGATGCGCGCAATATTTAATGATTCATACGAAGTTTACGGTGCTGACGGCACCCCTGATATTCTCAATGAATTCCGTACGCGACGGGGATATGCACTCGAGGATTATTCTGATATTTTCCTGGGACCGGCGGATAATCCCGACCGCGTAAGGATCCTGGCCGATTACCGTCAGACCTTTGCCGAACTGCTGTATGAAAAATTCATTACCAC
>CAILAQ010000805.1 GCA_903832165.1 uncultured Bacteroidota bacterium
CGAGGACTTTCACTACACTGGCGGATAAGACTGTTGATTCCCCGATTCTTCCAATTGAAATGCCGGAACCTAAATTCCGTGCAGCAATTAAAGCAAAAGAAGAGACGGATGATGAGAAACTGGGCGAAGCACTTCATCGTTTACATGAAGAGGATCCTTCCCTTCTGGTTGAATATTCCAAAGAGCTAAAGCAGATCATTTTGCATGGCCAGGGTGAATACCATCTGAACATTGTTAAGTGGCTTCTTGATAACACCTATAAAATTCCGACCGAGTATCTTGCGCCGAAGATTCCATACCGGGAAACCATCACAAAGGTAGCCCAGGCTTCTTTTCGGCATAAGAAACAATCAGGAGGATCCGGACAATTCGGAGAGGTTCACATGATTATTGAACCGCACGAAGAAGGTGTTCCTGAAAAGACATTATTTAAAATTGACGGTAAGGACATGCAGCTTTCGATCCGAGGCAAGGAAGAGATTCCATTGGATTGGGGTGGCAAGTTAGTTTATTACAACTGTATAGTTGGTGGTTCCATCGAAGCCCGTTTCATGCCTGCCATTCAGAAAGGACTCATGGAGAAGTTGGAAAACGGGCCACTCACAGGTTCCTACGCAAGAGATATCCGGGTTTTTGTTTATGACGGAAAAATGCACCCGGTAGACTCCAATGAAATTTCTTTCCGCCTTGCCGGAGCAAAAGCTTTCTCCGAAGCATTCCGCAAAGCAGGTCCAAAAATTATGGAGCCGATTTATGATGTTGAAGTTTTGGTTCCGGGTGACAGGATGGGTGATGTAATGAGTGATCTTCAGGGAAGGCGTGCCATGATTCTCGGGATGAATTCTGAAGGCAGGTATGAGCACCTCAGGGTAAGAGTACCTCTGGCTGAACTTAACAAATATTCGACCACCTTAAGTTCTCTGACTAATGGCAGGGCAACCTACACTATGAAATTCAGTGAATATGCCCTTTGTCCACCGGATGTTCAGGAAAAGCTTCAGGCTGCCTATACAGCTGACGAGGACGAATAGACTGAAGGACCAGAAGACCAAGAGACAAATAGATAAATAGGGGTAGAGGCGGATAATTATCCGTCTCTATTTTTTTTACCTCAACAGGGTAAGGAAGCCGTAGTACATTTTCTCGTCGGTGCTTCCCTTGTTAATTTTTCCTTTATAGACCTTATCGTCGTATCCGGTAGCTGATATAATATAATAATAGGTTCCAGCCGGAGCATCCTGACCATCATTCATGAGTTTACCATTCCAGCCCTTCTCAAGGATTCTCGGGTCAGTCCATTCATAAACGACCTTACCCCACCTGTTTATGATCTTTCCCGAAAACAATTTCAATGACAGGGCTTTTACCTGGAAATAGTCATTGAGACCATCGCCATTAGGTGTAAAAACATTGGGTATTTCCAGCAGTGATGAATCCACGCGAATAAAATTCTCCGAAGTATAAACATTACGGCATTGAAGATAGGTTGCAACAACCCGGCTGGTATATTCGCCAGGGCGTTCGAGCGTGTATTTCACATCAGTTGTAGTCAGCAAATTGGAAGTATCAGTATTTTCATAGAATTCATACTGATAGGAAATGCTGTTTTCGGCACCTCCATTGTCAGATGAATCTATCTGCATAGCAACCTCCAGAGGTGCCTCACCACTTTTGGGATCAACTTTAAATGAGGCATAAACTCCATAGAGTGTTAGCGTGGTATCGTGAAAACAGCCAAAGTTATCAGCAACACGAAAAATATAATTCAGATTTCCCTTATTTAGCGGTGGTTTAATCCGAGCTATCCCGTTGCGATCAGACTGAATCCCAATACCATCCCAGGTAAAATCAGATTGAGGATGGGTGTTTTCGAACTGAAAAGAGTCCTTTGTCCAGGGAACAGCTGTTACGAATCCGGTTAATCCAATCTCATTGCCGCTGCAAACAGAGGTCTGATCTGACCGGGTACCTGAGAATGAAGGACGCATACCAATATACACTTCAATAACCGGTATATTTTTTGCAGATGGCTTTCCAGATTTACCTGTAACATAGAGGCGCAGTGTATAATGACCGCCCTCCGGATAAGAAAACAGCACAGTGTTGCCAGTCCGGATCTGACCTTTATAACCAAGATCCCAGGTAAAGTCGACCTGACCCGGATCAAAAGCAGACCCATCTGCATTTATTCCTTCCGCCAGGAATGAAATATTTTTAGAAGGGCATCGTTTCAACTCCACCGGTATCGAATCAACCCTTACCGGGGACATTATTCTGACTGTATAAACACCTTCCTGGGCCTTAAGTGCCAAAGAGAAAACGGAGGTAAAAAGTAAAGCGGCCAACAAGCCTTTCGGGGAAAACAAATGATATTTCATCAAAATCAGCACTTACTGTTAATGAGTTACAATATTAATAAAAGTTAGTAAGAAATCGGCACTAACGATCGCCGACCGGTATCTGACAATTGTTATTTTTGGCGTACTTTCCGGCTTTACAACCACTAACGTTATTTTGAACCTTTCCGTATTTCTAAAGATCTAAAAGTGAACAATATTCTAAAGAACCTGAGTCCGATCCAAGAAGAAGCCGTGAGGCAAACAGATGGTCCGATGCTGGTAATTGCCGGAGCCGGGTCAGGAAAGACCCGGGTATTGACCTATAAAATTGCCTGGCTGCTCGACCAGGGGATTCAAGCGCGTAATATTCTTTCACTGACTTTTACGAATAAAGCAGCGAGGGAAATGCGCGAGAGGATTGAGAAGTTGATGCAACCAGACCTGACACGTTCACTTTGGATGGGTACATTTCATTCTCTTTTTGCGCGAATTCTGCGTAAGGAATCTCAGGCAATCG
>CAILAQ010000806.1 GCA_903832165.1 uncultured Bacteroidota bacterium
AGGGAGAATTCCACCTGTGCTCCATTGACAGTTATCCTGCCATACAGTGGAGCTTTCCCGGTTTGTAAGAGCTTGTTTTTCTTGACAAAACAAAGGAATTTAAATGTACTGCGATTTGAACCCATGATTTTGATCTCATTTTGATACGCTAAAGGTAATCAGAGTAATGAGATTTCAAAACAGCAATAATCAGAAATAGAATGAATTATCAACAAAATCGTGGACTTTTTATCTTGTCCAAAAGTCCTACGATTTAGCCACGTTGGTACTTCAAAGTACTGCTTTTTACTTCCGAGTTAACTATCAAATAATCAGGTTTAAACGTAAAAAAAGCACCCTACGTAAGTAAGGTGCTTTGGTGTCCAGTGGAGCTGGCGGGAATCGAACCCGCGTCCAGACAAGGAACCCATAGGGTTTCTACATGCTTAGCCGGATTTGAGTTTTCATTCCATGACTGCTATACGGCAACCGATCATGAACCTATCCCCTGAATTTCATAACTGCCACGGGGCGGGGCAGAAACTATCCCTGTATTAGTCAGCACCACGGGATCCGGATGGAACAGGTCATGACCTCCGGCGTGATGTCCCGTCCCAGCACCTGGTGCCGGGAGTAATGCCTAATCTACTATTACTTCGATCAGGCGGCGAGAGCGTAATTAGATTCGCCAGTTGAAATTTTGCAATCCTGATTAACGAGCGTTTTTGCGTTGCTCGGCATGCTTTTCTACCAGTTCACCTTGCTGTCAAAACCAGGTCAGCCCCGATAAGCCTGCAAATATACACAAAAAAATACTATTTTAAGAGCCTCAAAACAGGATACACATCAATGACACGCATAAAAATCGGAATACTCAGGGAAACAAAAATACCACCGGATCGCAGAGTGGCACTGCCGCCGGCTGCTGCCGCCGAAGTTAATGCAAGGTATCCCGATGTGAATATTGTCGTACAACCCAGCCCCCTCCGCTGCTTCCGCGATGAAGAATACACCGCTGCCGGTGTTGCTCTCCAGGAGGACCTCTCAGATTGCGACTGGCTGATCGGTGTTAAAGAGGTAAAAATTCCGGATCTTATCGCCGGGAAAAAGTATCTTTTCTTTGCTCATATCGCTAAAAAACAGGCCTATAACAGGCCCCTCCTTCAGGAAATAGTCAATAGAAATATTACTCTCGCCGACTATGAATATCTGAAGGATAACAACAATAACCGCCTGATTGCCTTCGGCCGATGGGCAGGCGTTATCGGTGCCTTTAACGGCCTCATCGCCTGGGGCCGCAAAACCGGCCAATACCTGCTGACTCCGGCTCATGATTGCCATGATCGCTCTGAAATGGACCTTCAGCTGGAAAACCTGGATGTCGGGAAAATCAGGATACTGGTGACCGGTGGAGGCCGCGTAGCTATGGGTGCTATGGAAACCCTCGGCAAACTTGGAATTCCACTAATATCGCCTGATGAATATCTCAATAACCCTGAAATCTCGCCAGTCATCTGCCGGATCGATCCCTGGCATTATGCTGAACATAAGGAAGGCAACCCCTTCAGCTATGATCATTTCTGCAAAAATCCGTGGGACTATAAATCGATCTTTAATCGTTTCTATGCCTCAACTGATCTGCTTGTGGCAGCGCATTTCTGGGACCCGGCCTCACCAAAACTCTGGCAACCGGATGAAATGAAAAACGATGATTTCAAAATCAGGGTGATTGCCGATGTCAGCTGCGATATCAACGGTTCTGTACCATCAACCATCAGGGCTACAACCATCGCTGACCCTTTCTACGACTGGGATCGTCACCTTTTAAAGGAATTACCGCCATTTTCTGATGAGGAAGCTGTTACCGTAATGTCGATAGATAACCTTCCGGGCGAGTTGCCCCGCGATGCCTCACTGGAATTTTCAAGCGCGCTGGTGGAAAAAATTTTCCCATGCCTCCTGGGCAAGGATCCCTGTCATGTTGTCGACCGGGCAACCATCACCCGCGACGGACAGCTGAAAGAGCCATTCTTATATCTCGAGTCTTTTCTCAAAGGGGAATAGATACCCCCGGCGCCCACATGATCAGATCAGGGTTAAGCAGATTCTCTTTATTATAAACCAGAGGAGTCCCATCATCCATCCGTACCACCGAACCGCGTGCCTCTTCCAGAATGATCTGTCCGGGTGCCGTATCCCATTCCCAGCATTTTCCCGGTTTTGCGTATAAATGAGCTGCACCTTCCGCCAGAATTACATGCTTATAGGACGACCCTGTCGGCTCGATTTCCACCTTCCAGCCTTTTGCCTCCAGAACTTTTACAAACTCTTTCTCCTTGTCGCCGGAGTGGGAGCGGCTGATGAGTGCGATGAGATTTTTGGTTTTCTTATAGTCGCTCTTGAAGAGGGGAAGCCTCTGGAAAGTCCTGTCGGGAAACAGCTTCCAGCTTCCCTTTCCTTTGGCCCCATAATATATAAGCTCTTTTGCCGGGATGGCGATAATTCCGAACACCGGCCGGTCTTTGTGCACAAGTGCAAGATTAATGGCGAATTCATCATTCTGTGCGATAAACTCCTTGGTCCCGTCAAGCGGATCCAGTATCCAGCAATATTCCCAATTTTTTCTGATGGCATACCCTGGTTTCGATGCCTCTTCGCTGATCAGCGGAATACCCGGAAATTCGCGTTCCAACAACTCTGCGATAAAATTATGCGAAGCGATATCGGCTTCGGTCACCGGTGAAAAATCCTCCTTGGTTTCAATCGATAACCCGGAATTCTTATAGTAGGAAAGTACGATTTCAGATGCTTTTCGAATCCCATCGATTAATACATCCACCTGCTTGTCATTCAACACGATTGCAACAGTTTTTAAGATTTTGTATGGTTTTATCCGGATGGGCCGAGGAGAAAATGGTATTGCCGGCTACCAGAATATCAACGCCGCATTCAATGAGGGCCGGAGCATTGTGCTCATCAACTCCTCCGTCAACCTCAATCAGGAATCCTGCCCCGATTGACTTGCGTAAATGATTCAGCTTCCTGATCTTATCTAAAGTCGATGGAATGAACTTCTGCCCGCCGAACCCGGGATTTACCGACATGATCAGCACCAGGTCAACTTCATGAAGGATATTTTCCAGTAAAGAAACAGGAGTATGCGGATTGAGAGCGATACCGGCCTTGACGCCACCCTGTTTGATAACCTGAACCGCCCGGTGAACATGATTGGTTGCCTCGAAGTGAAAAGTGAGGATATTGGCTCCCAGCAACATGAAATGCGGAAGATATCTTTCGGGTTCATTGATCATGAGATGCACATCAAGGGGCTTTTTTGCATGCTTGCGAATGGCATCAACCACTGGCGTTCCAATAGAAAAATTTGGAACAAAACTCCCATCCATGATGTCCACGTGGAACCAGTCAGCCTGACTCTGATTAACCATGTTTATATCGCGCTGTAGATTACCGAAATCGGCTGCCAGCAGAGAGGCGGCTACTAGGTGCGGCATTTTTGATTAGTTTGATGGTTTGCATTACAAACATACAAAAAAAAAGGCTCAAGGCTCAAGGCTCAAGGCTCTTCCAATTCTTTTCACCAGAATTCCTGCAAATGATCAGGCCCTTTTCGCCATACAATGTCTGAGGATTAATTTCCTCAGATCGGTTTGCTTAATCGGTTTTTCAATAAAATCATCGCAACCGGCCTCCAATGCCGATTCCCGTTCTCCCCGAAAGGCATTGGCGGTTTGTACAATAATTACCACATTCTGATTAATTTGCCTGATCTGGCGGATAGCCTCCTGGCCGTTGATCCCCGGCAGAGCAATGTCCATAAATATCAGATCAATATCCGGATTGTTGCGGGAGGCTTCAATGGCTTCCCTTCCGGTTTTGACTTTTATTAATTCATTACTCAAATTCCTGACTGCAACATAAAGCAGGCTGGTTGATGAAATATCGTGCTCAACAATCAAAATTTTCAGTTTGCGAAATGCATTTTCGGGTGATTCGGCAGCAACCAGAAGTTTTTTGTCATTTTTCCCATTCTTTTGCTCTGAATGAGGGATCGTAAAAATAAAATCGGTGCCCTTACCTTCCGCACTATGAACATGGATCGTACCACCGTTTCTTTCAACAAAATCCTTGCTTAAGAGGAG
>CAILAQ010000807.1 GCA_903832165.1 uncultured Bacteroidota bacterium
ATGTCTAGTCAGGAAAAATGGAGACCGGAAATTGAAAAGCATGTTAGGTTAAGCGTCTGAACGGGTTGACCAGAGCAAGGAACAGCCGAATAAGGGATCTTCAAATTGCGGCCGTAGAAATTATGAAAAGACCAATCAACAGACGGGTTTTTCTTAAAAAATCAGCTGGCGCTGCAGCCGCGGCGATGGTTTTCCCGGCTTCATTTATAATGCCGGAAAGCGATAGGAGGGTCCACGACGATCTGAACTGGAAGGAGATGATGAAAAATCATGATCTCATCTGGAAAAAGATTCCATCCGAAATGACAGAAGCCCCTCCTCTGGGAAACGGACTGATTGGATCCATGATCTGGATAGAAGAAAACAAGATCCGTCTGCAGGTCTTCCGAACGGATGTTCACGACCATGCCGATGATACCTACGGATGGACCGCCTATAGCCGCCCGCGCTATCAGATCGGATATTTCCTGCTGAAACCCAAAGGCGAAATCACTGATTGCGATCTCAGGCTGGACATCTATAATGCCGAACTTACCGGACGAATAAATACCAGCCTCGGAAGCCTGAAAATAGAACATTTCGTACACCGGCACGATGATGTCATCTATACCGAAATAAAAACATCGGGTGCTGAAGAGATCAGTGGATGGGATTGGCACCCCTTTGAGGCCAAAGGCTCAAGGGGCGGAAAACCCGGGGATAAAACCTACGGACAAGCCTATGCACCCTACAAGGAGCTGAAAAACCCGGCAAATAAAGTTGAAAACCATGATGGGATTTTTACCGGCCTGCAGGACTTAACTTCCGGAGGCGATTTTACTACTGCCTGGAAGGAGAAGTCAGCCAAAAACTCATCTGCCCTGCTGGTAACCATTCAAAACAGCTATCCCGGTAAAACATCTGCCGGTGATGCAGTAAACGTCATTAACCAGACTCAGAATAAAATTGAAGCAGGCCAGAAGAAATGGACAGAAGACCATCGTACCTGGTGGCATGACTATTACCCTGAGAGTTTTGTCACCTTCCCTGATCCAATCGGACAAACCTTCTATTGGAATAACGTATACCGCCTGGCCTGTTGCACCCGTCCCGGTGCCCAATACATTGATACCCCCGGCCTGTGGAACTCAGGCGGGCCATGGCCTTACAGTACGCATGATTTTAATACCCAGACGGCTCATTTTCCGGTTTACACGGCAAACAGGCTGCATCTTGGAGAGGCGCTGGTAGAATCCCTCCACCGCAACCGGGAAACCCTGATAGACAATGTTGTTCCCGCTGAGTGGCAAAACGATTCCGCACTGCTCCCGCTGGCCACAGCCTTCGATCTGAAAGGGAAAAGGGATGGCGACGGCAGGTATCGCGAAATGGTGGGTTGCCTTCCCTGGCTGCTCAATAATTGTTGGCTCCAGTACCGCTATTCAATGGACAGGGAAATGCTGAAGGCCACTGTTTTCCCTTTACTCCGACGGAGTGTCAATCTTTATCGCCACCTGTTGTTTACCGGTGATGACGGCAAACTGCACCTCCCTCCAACCTTCTCTCCGGAATCGGGGAATTACAGCGATTGCAATTTCGATCTGGCCTTGCTGAAATGTGGATGCACCCGGCTGATTGAGATCTGCCGGATTCTGGAAATTGACGATCCGCTGCTGCCAGAATGGGCAAAGATCAGAGATCAACTGGTGGGTTATTCTGTGGATGAAAATGGGTATATGCTTGGAAACGGCAGCCCCGCCCCCAAAGACCATCAGCACATGTCGCACCTGATGATGATCTATCCGCTCTATCTTGAAAATATTGATAACAGCAGGGACAGAGACCTGCTTGAAAGGTCGGTCAGGTACTTCCAGCCGGTCACCATGCCAAAGATGGGGGCATCGCAGTCGTCACCCGCAGCCGCCGCCCTGGGCCTGGGTAACCTGGCACTGCAGCGGATGAACGATATTCTGTACAGAGAGGCGGAGAATGAAAAACTGGGCAAAAACGGCATTTATTACCTTTCCACTCCATGCATTGAAACATCTCTGAGCTACAACACCTGTGTGCAGGATATGCTGCTGCAAAGCTGGGGAAACAGGATCCGGGTGTTTCCGGCATTACCTGATAGCTGGGAAAATGTGGAATTCCAGAATTTCAGGACTGAAGGAGCATTTCTCATCAGCGCCCGCCGGGTAAATGGGTTGACCACCTTCGTAAGAATCAGGAGCCTCGCTGGTGAACCCTGCGTAATCTGTCCGGCCATGGATGGAATACCCCGCATTGACCGTAAAAACAACAATAAATTAGTTGAGCTGGAAAAAGGTGTTTACCGGCTCGACATCAAAAAAGGGGAAGAGGTTATCCTTTATCAGGGAAGCAATGAATAAACTGGTAACCAAAACTCAAAATTATCGCTGGAGGATTCTTGCCCTGCTCTTTTTTGCCACCACCATTAATTACATCGACAGGCAGGTGATTGGCTTATTGAAGCCATTCATTTCCAATGAATTGGGATGGAACGAGATCGATTATGGACATATCGTTACCGCATTTCAGGTTGCCTATGCCATCGGGCTGATAATAACAGGACGTTTTCTGGATAAGTTTGGAACACGCATCGGGTATATGTGGGCAATAATCATCTGGAGTATTGCAGGAATTGCCCATGCAGCAGCGCGCGGCGTCGTTGGTTTTGCGGTGGCCCGTTTTACCCTTGGATTGGGAGAATCAGCCAATTTTCCGGCAGCTGTAAAAAGTGTGGCCGAATGGTTCCCCGGGAAGGAAAGGGCTTTTGCCACCGGGCTGTTTAACTCCGGATCAACTATCGGGGCCATCATTGCACCCATTATTGTGACCGCAATTTCCCTGAGCCTGGGCTGGAAATGGGCATTTATTATCACGGGTTCGCTTGGCTTTATCTGGCTGCTTTTCTGGATCGCCTGGTACCGTGCGCCCGAAAAACATCCGAAAATATCAAAAGAAGAACTGCTGTATATAAATCAGGATGAGATAGATACAGATATCAAAAAGAGAATGAAATGGATTGACCTGATCCGGATGAAACAAACCATGGCTATTTGCTCTACCCGGTTCCTATCCGATTGGGTATGGTGGTTTTTTCTGTTCTGGATTCCGGATTATTTACATAAGGCATATGGGATTAACATGAAAGAGGTTGTGCTTCCGCTTATTGTCATTTATTCGGTATCAAGCATCGGCGGAATTGGCGGCGGCTGGCTTTCCTCGAAGTTTATCTCTTCCGGAAAAAGCATTGATTATGCCCGGAAAACCAGCATCCTGATTTGCGCGCTGATTATCCTGCCGGTGATGCTGGTGTCACAAACCCACCACCTCTGGACCGCCGTTATTTTAATCTCACTGGCAGCAGCAGGTCATCAGGGGTGGGCATCAAATATCTTTACCATTATTTCCGACATATATCCGAAACATTCTGTTGGAACCATGACGGGCCTCAGCGGATTTGCCGGAGCCGTCGGAGGGGCCCTGTCGGCCTCATTTGTCGGGCTGATCCTTGAAAAAACCGGCAGCTATTTCCTCATCTTTTTGATTGCCTCTTCAGTTTACCTGTTAAACTGGCTCCTATTAAAACTGTTTATCAAAGAAATAAAACCTCTCAAGCTGATCACATGAAAATCAAAAAACCCACCTGGTTGTTTATCTTAATGCTGATATCTGCTATTGTCGCTCCGGCATCGGCCCAGGATTTTCAGCTGGTTACCAAACAAAATCATGCCGTTATCCTGATCGATGACCAGGATTACCCCACCGTGAAACTTTGTGCGGGATTGTTCCGGGACGATGTTGAACGAGTCACCGG
>CAILAQ010000808.1 GCA_903832165.1 uncultured Bacteroidota bacterium
TTAAGGCAGAGGGCAGAGGGCAGAAGGCAGAAATTAGTATTAGGTATTAAGATTATGGAATAAGTACGTATTATTGTACTTTATTAATTACTTAGAAAGAATAAAATGTTAGCGGCAAATTATACTGAATTGAGGAAGGGCCTCAAGGAATTTCTTGATACAGTTGAGGAAGACCATGAGACGCTGATAATCAAGAGGGGCTCAGGAAAAGGAGCAGTAATTATTTCACTTGAGGAGTATAACTCGATTATGGAGACTCTACATCTGCTTAGTTCCCGCAAAAATGCAGAAAGGCTTTACGAATCGATTGAACAGATGAAAACAGGCAAAACGGTTCAGAAGGACCTTGACCTCGAATGATGCCTATTACTTTTTCCATCCATGGCTGGGAAGAATATCTCTCCTGGCAAACGGATGATAAAAAAATGATCAGGAAGATTAATGCTTTGATCAAGGACATTCAGTCAACTCCTTATGAAGGTAAAGGCAAACCAGAACGACTTAAATATGATCTCTCCGGTTTATTGTCGAGGAGAATAGACCTTGAGCACCGGTTGGTATATCAGGTGGTTGATGGGCAGATTCAAATTTACAGTTGCCGATACCATTACGACAAATAGAATCTTTGCGTCTTAGCGTCTTTGCGCGAGAATCCTTATTACTTCCTGACCGAAATAATTGTATCCCTGATTTCGGAGCTATATACCCCGAAGTAGCCTAGGGCATTATTGTCGAAATTCCCGATCGGATTATAGGGTGTGGCTGAAACAAAGCTCGGTCGCGCCATGTCATTTACCTGCTTAAAGTAGGAATAGCTCACTGAATCGATGCTCTGGAACTCAAATTGGACTGTATCCCCTATTTCAAATGAATACCGGTAAAGAGGCATATCCACCTCGGTCCCGTCAAAAGGCTGATCATTTGTTATATTAAAGCTCCCATGCCGATGTTTACCGTTCTTTATCACTTTAAACCGGTAATAATTTGCTACGCCAGCCGGGTCCTGCCATTTGGGATTAAGCAGATAGATTGGCTTACTGGTTGGGCGGGGATCACCGAAACCCCTGGCAATTTTCAGGCTATCGAGCCTGACATCAGCGGGAGCATGAGTAGTGGCAGAATAAACATCACCCGAAGCAACCGTGAAAACTAATCGAAAATTTTCGCCTGCGGTAACCTTAACTTTACTGGCTGAATAAAACCCTGCACTGTCTTCATGCAATAATTTTACTTCACCGGCACCATTGATCAGTTCAACCTTTGATCCCTGAAGCTTGGCAAAATTGCTGCTGTCATAAAATCCTGAAGATTGGGTGGCCTCCACCTGGCATTCACCGGTGGTGGCGTTTAGAGTGGCCTGAATAACCGTTCTTGGTGCTGAATTCTTCAGATCAAGTTTGATTACATCCTCGCAGGAAGCCAGCAGAACGATCGCTCCCAGGATTATTGATAATGATATTTTATTGAATTTCATTGCGTTGTATTAAAACTTGAAGTCCCAGGTTACCGAAGGAACAATTCCAAAGAGTGCAAGCCTCACCGCTTCAGTAGTACCGCGATTAGTCTGGCTGTCCCTGAACGAAATACTGTAGGCGTTTTTGCGATCGTACACATTGTAAATGGAAACGTTGATATCAGAATTCCATTTTTTTCTGGGCTTAAACTGGTAGGTAAAACCAAGGTCGAGCCGATGATAATCAGGCATTCGGGAGCCGTTCCTGTCAGTATATAAATTGATCAATACACCATCGATCTCATACTTGCCGCTTGGAAAAGTTACGGCATCTCCGGTATAATAGATCCAGTTCCCCGACAGGGTAATTCTTTCGGAAAGCTGATAGGAAGCAACTATCGAGATATTGTGTGTCCGGTCCTGCCTGGCTGAGAACCATTTCCCGTAATTGATCTGATCGAATTGCTTCTGCGATTTCGACAGGGTGTAGCTGATCCAACCGGTTAGTTTGCCGCTGGTCCTGCTGGCCGAGAATTCAATGCCATAAGCCCGGCCCCGGCCAAACTCCAGTTCTGCCTCGATATCAGGATTAAGAAAAGTGTTGGCCCCGTTCTTATAATCTACCAGATTGCCAAGTATTTTATAATAGGTCTCCACGCTGAGATCCCAGTTGTTTTTCGGAAGGTTTTTGAAATATCCCAGAGCTACCTGATCGGCCGTTGTCGGTTTGACTAAGGGGCTGCTGGGCGCCCAGAGATCTGTTGGAGAACTCGACATGGAATTCGACAGGATATGCAGATACTGGAACATTCGATTATAACTGACTTTTATCGAATTTGTATTATTCAGCAGATAATTAGCCGTGAACCTCGGTTCAAATCCGGCATACATGTGGTAAAATTTTCCAGATGCATAAACGGTGGAATCCAGAACCACTGCTTCGTTGCCATAAGTTTTAACGGTAAAAGGACCCACATTGTTAAAAAGGCTCATTCGTAAGCCATAATTCATACTGAATGACTCGCTGATCTTCTGCTCATTAGAGAAATAGATTCCGCTCTCCAGCGCCTGCTGATGCTCAATAGGCTTAAAAAACCCAATGGAATCGGCTGATGAAAATGTTCCCGGTTTAAATTGGTGATAGGCTGAGATCCATCCAAACCTCACCGTATTATTCGGATTCGGGTACCAGGTAAAATCCTGTTTGAGGCCGTAATCGAGAATTCCGGATTTCAGGCTAAAA
>CAILAQ010000809.1 GCA_903832165.1 uncultured Bacteroidota bacterium
ATTGTAAAAGATTTATATCCGGCGATAGATATTGCTGACAGCCGTGATAGTACAATTTCAGATGATGTTTATGTTCAGGGAATTATACAGGATGATTATGGATTCAGCAAACTGGAAATTGTAGAGAACAGGAATGGTAAGGAAAACATAAAGGATATCGTAATTAAGGCAAAAGGTATTTATGAGCAGTTTTATTATACCCTGGTACCGGACAGTACTAATGCTTTTTACTTTTTCAGGGTCTGGGATAACGATAGGATAGGGGGGCCGAAATATACTGACAGTCGTAAATTATCAATCAGGACAGTGACCAAAGCTGAACTTGAAGCTGTTAATAATCAGCTGGCTGACAGTATATCGAATAAATTATCAGACGGCATGGATGCCATTGATAAGATGGAAAAGAAGATCAGCGATTTTAAAATGGAACAGCTGGTGGGGGATTTAAAGCCTTGGGAAATACAGGAAAAAATGAAGGAATTAAATCAATTAAAAAAAGATGTAGTGGATTTTCTTAATAATGTGACAAAAAATAATAAGGAATTTACTGAAAACGAGAAATTATTGAAATATGATGAGGAATTAACCAAAAAGGCAAAAGAAATACAGGAATTAATGGAGGGATTGCTCGATGATGAAATGAAGGAATTATTAAAGCAATTCGAGGAAATGGCTAAGGAATTCAATGCACAGAAGGCCGAAAAGCTTACTGAAAAAATGGAATTGAATCTGGAAAAGCTGAAAGAGCAAATGGAAATGAGCCTGGAATTGTTCAAGAAATATGGAATGGAAAAGGACCTTCTTCAACAGGCTGATAAATTGAATGAGATGGCTGACAGCCTGGAAAATGATAAATCACAAAAGGAGGATTCCGCTGGTAACCTGAAAGAGGAATTTAAGAAATGGGAACAGGAGTATGAAAAAAAGCTGGAGGAAGATAAAGAATTAAAGAAACCCTTAGGGCTGGAAGATCTAAAAAAGGAGAGAGATGAAGTGAACCGGGCAGCCGACGATCTGGCTAAAAAGGATTCGGGTAAACCGGCTAAGGAGAAGCGTTCAAAGGCTTCAAAGAGCTTGAAAAATCTGGCTGAGAAAATGAAGAATATGCTTGGTCAGCAAGGTGGAGAAGGCGAGTTCGTTGATCTGGAAGATATCAGGCAGATTCGCAATTCATTAAATGATTATAGCATAAAGCAGGAGGAATTGAATAACAGGATCGAAAAAATGAACCTGGTAAATCCAATTTTTACAGAAGTGATCAGAGGTCAGAAGGAGTTGGAGGATAAGTTCTTAACTATTCGTGACAGCCTGAAAAGCATTGGCTATAAACAACCTGTTATCACTAAAATTGTGGGTGCTGAATTGTTCCACGTGGAAACATCCTTAAAGAATCTATTCGAAAGTTATTCCGACGGCAGGGCGGATGTAGTTCGGATTGAGCAGAATAAGATTATGACGGAGGTTAACAGCATTGCAGTAAAATTGGATGAGTTGATTCGTTCGATGCAGAACTCCAAGGGTTCGGGAAAGAGCAACAAAGGTTTTATGGATAGTAAGAAACCTAAGGAGGGAGAGCAATCGGGCTCCGATAAGTTAAGTAAATCAAAGGCAACCCAGGAGTCGCTTAAGGAACAGTTAAAGAGCGCGATACAAAAGATGAAATCCGGGTCCAACGGAAAAAAGGACCGTGAGGGATTGGCGAAAATGCTTGGTGAGCGTGAAATGATGAGGAAAGCGCTTGAAGGGATTACGCAGGGCGGAGGACTTGGAGAGGATGCAAGAAAGAAGGCTAATGATGCTCTGAATATGATGAAGGAAGTGGAGAAAGATATTATTTATAACCGATTGGGAGATCAGACGCTTGAGAAGGATAACCTGATAAAGACCCGCTTGCTTGAAGCAGAGAATGCTGAAAAAGAGAGGGAGAACGAAAACCGGCGGGAATCGAAGGAGTTCAGGGGAAGCTTTGAACCAAACAGGCGCGAGCTGAGTAAAGAACTTGATCAGAACAAAGTATTGGAACAAATGTTAAAGTACAATGAACTGAAGTTGAAAAGATTTTATCAGGAGAAATACCAGAAGTATATTGAGTCAACAAAAAAGTAGGTATGATACATTTTCTGGAAGAGGACAGGAAGGAACAAAGCCTTAAACGTCCGGTCGCAAAAAAGTGGTTGTTGGAAGTGGTGAGGACGGAGGGGAAAAAACCTGGAGTCATCAATTACATTTTTTGCAGTGACGATTTTTTGGTGAAGGTAAATATGGAATTTTTGAAACGGGATTATTTCACCGATGTGATTTCTTTCGATTATTCCGAAAATGATGTCATAAGTGGTGATATCATGATCAGCCTCGACCGGGTGACGGAAAATGCCGTCATAATGGGTGTTTCCTATCTGGACGAGCTAAATAGGATCATGGTACACGGGCTGTTGCATCTGATTGGTTATGAAGACTCTACAAAGGAATTAAAGGCTGTTATGACTGCGAGGGAAGATTTATACCTGGGGATGGGCCGGGTTTGAGCTGAATATTCAAAGGAAAACGAGATATGCTGAAGGAATATGACGTGATTGTGGTGGGTGCGGGACATGCAGGTTGCGAAGCCGCATCAGCTTCAGCAAACATGGGATCAAAAACTTTGCTGATTACGATGGACATGAATAAAATGGCGTTCATGTCATGCAATCCTGCAATCGGAGGAATTGCCAAGGGACAACTCGTAAGGGAGATTGATGCTCTCGGCGGGCAGTGTGGTTTGGTAACCGATGCTTCGATGATTCAATTCCGGATGCTGAACAAAAGTAAAGGTCCGGCCATGTGGAGCCCGAGGGCTCAGTGCGACCGGGTGGAATTCAGCATCGAATGGAGAAAAAGAATGGAGTCATTTTCCAATCTCGATTTTTGGCAGGACACCGTTAAGGACATTATACTTAAAGATGGTGGAATCGCCGGTGTTGAAACAAACCTTGGAGTGATCTTCAAGGCGAAAAGCGTTGTGCTTACTAACGGAACTTTCCTGAATGGGCTGATGCATATCGGCCAGAATAAACAAAGAGGGGGCAGGGCATCGGAGCCTGGAGTGTATGGTTTGTCGGAAAAGATGAATGAAATGGGTTTCCGGACAGGAAGGATGAAAACCGGAACACCTCCACGTCTCGATGGCAGGTCGATTGATTTTACGAAACTCGGAGAGCAGCCTGGCGACGATTGGGTTGTTCCATTCAGCTATCTTAACCCGGCGCGTAAAGCAATCGGATCTATGTCGTGTTACATTGCCTGGACTTCACCCGAAGTTCATGCGATACTTGAAACAGGTTTTGATGATTCACCTATGTTCGACGGAACGATTACCGGAGTGGGTCCGAGGTATTGTCCGAGTATAGAATCGAAGCTGATTACCTTTTCTGAAAAAGAAAAACACCAGTTATTTGTAGAGCCGGAAGGTAGGGATACGGTCGAATTTTACCTGAACGGATTCTCTTCGTCACTCCCTTGGGAAGTGCAATTGGAAGCTTTGAGGGGAA
>CAILAQ010000810.1 GCA_903832165.1 uncultured Bacteroidota bacterium
AAATCTTTAACGCAATTCAGAGGGGATATGCCTTTGTGATACAAAATGAAAGAGGCAGGTATTTCTCCGAGGGCGATTGGGATATCCTCGGAACTCCTCTCACGGATGGCTATGATGCTTTCAGCTGGATGACAAATCAGCCGTGGTGCAATGGCAAAATAGGCACACTTGGTTGTTCGTCAACCGCCGAATGGCAGATGGGAGTCGCATCATTGGATCACCCTTCCCATGCCGCTATGGTGGCAATGGGTTTTGGCGCCGGCGTTGGCCGGATTGGCCAATATTACGAACAGGGAAACTGGTACAGGGGCGGAGCCTTGCAATTGCTTTTTACCAATTGGCTGTATGGCACCCAGCACGATGTTTTCAGGCCCAGGCCACCGCAAGGTATGAAACAGGAGGACCTGTTACGCATACAGAGGTTTTATGATCTTAATCCTACTATGCCGGAAGTTAACTGGTCGGAGGCTTTCTGGCACCTGCCGGTTAATGATATGTTTAATTCCCTGGGGGCATCTAAAGGCATCTGGAGCGAGATGATCAGCAGGAAACCGAATGACCCGAAATGGTATAAAGGGGGTCTTTATCATGATGATATGCCATTCGGGGTTCCGGCATTCTGGTTTATATCCTGGTATGATATCGCTTCAAGCCCCAATATCGAGATGGTCAACCAAATCCACAAGAACACCAAAGACAAGGAAGTGGCTGATAACCAGTACATGATTATCGCACCTTCAAGTCACTGCGGTTTTTGGCGTGATTCACTGAGCACAGTTATCGGAGAACGCAATGTCGGTAATGCTCATTTAGCATATGACAGCCTCATATACAACTGGTTCGATCGCTGGCTGAAAGGAAATGATAATGGGTTTGTCGGGAAATTGCCTTATGTACAATATTATACCATGGGCATGAACAAGTGGCAGTCGGCAGACGAATGGCCTCCTTATAATGCAAAGATGACCACCTTTTACCTGAACAGCAAAGGAAGCGCCAACAGCCTTAACGGCGATGGAACCCTAACGCTGAATTTGCCCGGTGGAAAAGATATTCCTGACACCTTTTCTTATGATCCCTTAAACCCTGTACTCTCATTCGGCGGCAACTTCTGCTGTTACGGCAATGCAATAAAGGTGGGTTCACTTGACCAAAAAGAGATGGAGCGGAGGATGGATGTTCTGGTCTATACAACAGATGCTCTCCGGGAAGGAACAGAGGTCAGTGGTTTTATTGAAACAACATTATATGTTTCATCCGATGCAAAAGATACTGATTTTACTGTCAAGCTCATTGATGTATACCCTGACGGCCGCGCCTATAACCTCGACGAAACCATACAGCGGGTCAGGTACAGGGATGGATATGACCGGGAGGTGTTTATGGCACCCGGAATGGTTTATCAGATCAGGCTGACTCCCATGTCAACCAGTAATTTTTTTGAAAAGGGACACTGCATCCGAATCGAGGTCTCAAGCAGCAATTTTCCAAGATTCGACAGGAATCTTAATACCGGCGGAAATAACTTTGATGAATCCGTGGGGGTTATTGCCAAAAATATGATACATCACTCAAAGAACTATCCGTCTGCCATCAGCTTGCCGATCGTAAGAAAGTGATGTCCAAATGGGTCAAATTATTAATTATCAGGTATATGCTAAATAGAGTTAAATCATTACGGAGCTGTTTGGTTCTCTTGATTCTCCTGATTTCATTAACCCCTGCCGGTTGGAAAGCAAACGCCCAGGGAGTTAAGAAAGTTAGTGTAACGAAGGAGGAACGGCTTAAATGGTGGCTCGATGCCCGCTTTGGAATGATGATCACCTGGGGAGCTTATTCCCAGACCGGCGGTTACTGGAAAGGTGATTATAAATACGAATATGCGGAATGGCTCAAATACGAATTTCGTATTCCCAATGTGGAATACGATTCTTTGGTCAGAGCCTTCAACCCCGTGGATTTTAATGCTGATGAATGGGTGAGAATCGCAAAGAATGCGGGAATGAAGTATATCATCCTGATGGCAAAACATCACGACGGTTTTGCCCTGTATAATTCAGCAGTAAGCGATTATGACATTATCGATATGACCCGGTTCGGCCGCGATCCGGTAGGAGAGCTTGCCGTTGCATGCCAGAAGGGTGGCATCAAATTCGGGATATATTATTCCGTCGACAGGGACTGGCACCATCCGGATGCCTCCTGTGACGACAAGTACAAGCAATGTAATTTCTGGGATTTTCCGAATAATAAATCCGGAGGATTGGACAGATGGCATAGTAATTATTTCCCCAACTATGCGGTAAAACAAGTCACAGAACTGGTGACAAATTACCCCGTCGATCTGTTCTGGTTTGATGGGATTGGTATGAAAACGAGGGCTGAAGTGGCGCTGCTCGATTCAATTATACATACCAACCGGCCGTATTGCCTGATAAACAGCAGGATCAGTAATTTTGTCGGGTCTACCGATGGGGATTACGGCTCAAAAGGCGATAATGAAACGCCAAACGGATATCAGGCCGGCGGATGGGAAAACCCCGGAACACTGGGTTTCTCTTATGCCTGGTCCGTTCATGAT
>CAILAQ010000811.1 GCA_903832165.1 uncultured Bacteroidota bacterium
GGCAAAAATAGCAAATATGATTAACTTCGGACTCAGATTTAAAAATGGATCATGAATAAACTGGCTGTCGTTGCTTTAGGTGGAAATGCCTTATTAAGGGATAACCAGGCGGGTACAATTGAGGAGCAGGAACAGAATACTACGGATACCCTGGAAAACCTTGTTTTTCTGATCAATCAGGGCTACGATCTTGTTATCACGCATGGAAACGGACCTCAGGTTGGCAATATTCTGATGCGTAACGATGCGGGTGAAAGTACCTACCAGATACCACAGATGCCTATCGATGTTTGTGTTGCTGACAGTCAGGGAGGAATTGGTTATATGATAGAACGGATGATGCGCAATGTTCTCATCAAGCACGAAGTTAAAAAGGAGATCGTGACTCTCGTAACTGCCGTAGTAGTTTCCGGTGATGATCCCGCTTTTCAGAACCCGACAAAAAGGATAGGGAAGATTTATTCTAAGGAGCAGGCGGATCAGCTGGCAAAGGATAAGGGATGGGCCTTCAGGGAAGAAGTGAAAACTGCGGGTGGCTGGAGGAGGGTAGTGCCTTCCCCAAAACCAATTCAGATCATTAATGAAAAAGTGATAAAAACACTTGCAAGGCAGGGGGTAATTACGATAGCGGTTGGAGGAGGCGGTATTCCGGTTTATTATGACAGTGAAGGAAAAGTCCGCGCAGCGGAAGCTGTTATAGATAAAGATTTGGCATCCAGTTTACTGGCCGGTCGTATTGGTGCCGATGAATTTTATGTTTTAACGGATGTTCCTTTTATTTACCGGAATTTTAAAAAACCTGATCAGGAGAAACTGGAATTTCTGGATTATGAAGATACCGTGAAGTATCTTGCAGCCGGAGAATTCAGCGAAGGTTCCATGGCGCCGAAGATTCGCGCATGTCTTCTGTTTCTGGAGCATGGCGGTCTGAAAGCTGTTATAACAGAGGCATTTAAATTGGAAGATAAATCTTATGGATCAAAGATAACGATGAGTTATGATCCGGCAGATCAATCAAAATATCAACAAAAAACAAATTAAAGATGGCTTACAATCTAAGGAACCGGAATTTTTTGAAATTACTGGATTTCACACCTAAAGAAATTGATTTTTTACTTGACCTATCCTTTGACCTGAAAGCAGCGAAATATGGCGGATATGAGCAGCAGCGGTTAAAAAACAAAAATATCGCGCTGATATTTGAAAAAACGTCAACTCGCACACGTTGTGCATTCGAAGTGGCAGCCAAGGACCAGGGGGCTCACGTAACTTATCTTGGACCAACCGGTTCCCAGATTGGTCAGAAGGAATCCATGAAAGATACAGCGCGCGTTCTTGGCCGCATGTATGATGGAATTGAATATCGGGGTTATGCGCAGTCGATTGTGGAGGAGCTGGCAAAATATGCAGGTGTGCCTGTATGGAACGGCCTGACTACAGAATTTCATCCCACCCAGATTCTTGCGGATTTTATGACAATGATTGAGCACTTTAGTGGATCTCTGAACGAGGTGTCTTTCTGTTATATGGGTGATGCACAGAATAATATGGGAAATTCTTTGATGGTCGGCGCTGCTAAAATGGGTATGGATTTCAGGGTTGCCGCCCCGAAATCCCTTTTCCCCAAAGACGATCTGGTGAAAATCTGCCGCGAAATAGGATCACATACCGGTGCAACAATCACCCTGACCGAAGATGTTGGTGAAGCCGTTAAAGGCTGCGATTTCCTTTACACAGATGTCTGGGTATCCATGGGAGAACCTGATAGTGTTTGGGAGGAACGGATCAGCCTGCTGAAGCCGTATCAGGTTAACGCAAGAGCAATGGAAATGACTCAGAATCCAGGTGTTAAGTTTATGCATTGCCTGCCCGCCTATCATAACAGGGAAACTGCCGTGGGTGAGAAAATCTATCAGAAGTTTGGCATGGATGGAGTTGAGGTCACCGAGGAGGTTTTCGAATCGGAAAGCTCAATTGTGTTCGACGAGGCTGAAAACCGCCTGCATACAATCAAAGCAGTGATGGTGGCAACGCTTGGAGATTAATCTACCTTCCTGCGGATGAGTTCATCCTTCTGAAACCTGATAACCGTAAGGGCCTGGTTTGTAAACCCGTTTGAACTACCAATAGACTTGAATTTCATTGGCGTAATCATCGGCTGATGATTGATGTATTCCTGCCAGCATGGTACAGTCGCGGTTAAGTTACGTCCGAACTGAAACAGGACTTTGGTGAAATAATAAGTTATGTCGAATCCCTGAAAACTGTACTTGGACGGCTCGATATTCCAGTTTTCCTTGTATTTCCTGCAAAATTTGAGCACCTCAGGATCGGCAAAATCAACAAAGGGATTCTCGTCTTCAAAATCACTGTAAAGTTCCAGATTTATATCATAAAGATTTCCCAGATCAAGATCAGTAAAAACCCACTGGTTGAGTCCAAAAACGTGGATGTTTCGGAGCAGTGATTCTTTATGAACCTCATTGACCACTTCCGTAGTGAATACCTCATTTTCAGATGCGAGGATGATGTAGTTTGGAAGCGTTGCCGAAAGATACCGATCAAAGCTGCTGCTCGCAGAGTCCTGAGTTATAAAGGACCTCGATGATTCACTGAAGTAAATCGTTTTGAAAGTTCCTTTCTTTGCGGGATCATGCTCTTTAAGCTGTGTCGAAAGATTTGTCTGAAAGCGTGTAAATTCCGGACTTTTCCTTTCAGCATAACGTCCGATCACGATTATATTCTGGGTGAACTTCGATCCCAGGTAATCTGTTGCGAGTTCAATTTGCCTGGGAAGTTTATTGCGGACCTGAAAAGCATACGGATTTTCCTTTACAACATCAAAAGTGGACAAAGGTGAAACCATTGGAATATGCCTGCTTTTTGAAAAAGCAGAAATAATTTCAATTTCGTTAGGGAAAACCGGGCCGATGATCAGATCTGCTTCATCAAGCTTTCCGTCACTGATTATCCTTTTTATGGTCTCGGCATTCCTTTCCGTATCGAAAATCTCCAGGGTTACTGATAATCCCTCCTGAAGCATCGAGTCTATCGCAAGGTAAACCCCCTCAAGGAATTCATAAAACCGGAAATGATCTGCCTTGAGTGTGTCGGAATAATTCAGACTGTCGTTCTGGTCGATGTTAAGTGGCAACATGACTGCCAGCCTGAAATTGTCATTTTCATGAGGAACAGGTTTCGCTTTGCAGGGCTGATCGCCCTTTTCTGCAACTTCCTCCTGAATCTTAACAGTTTGAACCGATTTAATTCCTGTTTTTGAATCGGGAATGCGCAGAACCATGCCTGGAAATACTGATCGGGTGTTTAGGTCGGGATTATTTTTTTTAATCTCTTCTTCACTGATCTCATACGTTTTGGAGATTCCGTAAAGAGTTTGACCTTTAAGAACTTCGTGCTGATAAAAGTTTTTTCCGCCGATACTGATATGATTGTTTGAGCGAGTTACCGGCGTAGGCTGAAACTGACCGAAACAGTTCAGTGAAATGGTCAGGAGTATGAATAACAGGTTCAGCGCCGGTTTTTGTCGCGGAAAAATCAAGACTTTTGCAATTAGATTCACGGTTACCAGTTTGAAGGCAACAAAGTTACTCAAAATGATATCCTATTCAAAATTGCCTGATCAGCCTGTTTTCCAGTATAATTAGTTATCCCTGAGCACAATATCATCATATTCTGATTCAAACCGCAGTTTGTGCCGGGCCTCTTCCTGGGCAAGGGTAAGGAAAATGTTCTTTATCGCTTCATTCGGCGCCTCCTGGGCCAGCCTCGAATATAGCTTGAAAGCAGCATTTTCATTACTCATTGCAAGGATCAGTGCTTCACGGTAATCCATATTGGGGCTG
This sequence comes from uncultured Bacteroidota bacterium, assembly GCA_903832165.1. Lineage (GTDB taxonomy): Bacteria > Bacteroidota > Bacteroidia > Bacteroidales > UBA12481 > UBA12481. The sequence continues at coordinate 3,864 of CAILAQ010000811.1, forward strand.
GGTTCAATATCAGACAGGAAATCACTTATCCGTAAATCAGCAACCGTTCCCGGCCGCCCCTCAAAGATCCCCTCATTTTTGATCTTCAGTAATTTCGCTTTATGCCCCATCTCTTCTTTGGCAAACTGAATAAAAGTGTCGCGTATTTCTGAATTCCTTGAACTTTCAGCCAGCCGGCTGTAAAGGTCAACGGCTCCCTGTTCACCCACGATGGCAAAATCAAGAATCTCTTCTATAGTATTAAATGGGTTCATTTTTTTTATGGTTTTTAATTTTATAAAAACGCATTATTGAATTCTTCATCGAAAATTTTCACGATAGCGTCGCAACCATTGCTGAATAAAGGGTTGTAATTATTTTCGGCGGTCCGGATAAATGATGGAGGATCTGCTTTTGCCGCTGATATTGCTTGAATTGCTTCTGCCCGGGCATCGGCACTGTCGGAGATTCCCTGAATGCCAAACTCACGTAATAAACCAATCAGCTGGTCGATTCCCGATACATTGGCTTTCATCGGGAGGATGGGTTCAAACTCCTGGATCATCCGTTGTGTATTCGTAAAGCTGCCCTCAAATTCAAAAGGCAATGTTGATGGCAGAATCAAATGGGCCATTTCGGTGGTGTCGCTCATGAAATAGTCCTGGACGACAATAAAGTCGCATTTACTGAGCCATTCTCTGGCTTCATCAGGGTCAGATGCACATCCCACCGGATCTTCACCAAAGATGAGCACATTGCGGATATCACCGTTTTCGAACATTTCAATTAGATTATCTTCCTTCTCAGTGAGCCTGGCGCCGGGATCGACCGACGGATGAATTCCCATATCCCAGATTCCCTGTGAGTTATTTTTCTCTTTTAAACAGATCATGCCACTGGCAGTTTTTCCTGCTTTTCCGGTGAGATAATCCAGATTCTTAATTTCAAATACTTCATTGCCTGATAATTCGATCTCTGAGAATAGCATGATGGCATGAGGCTCCTCATTGAATGAATCTGCAAATTCCCTGATCGGTGTATCATCAGCAAAACCTGCACCGGCAACTAACTCATTGTAATCTTCAGCAAGCACAGCCTTCTTATATTCATCGAAACCTATACAATGGTCCCTGATAAACAGTCCGTTCTGCTTGTTTTCCCTGATCAGGTAATGATTAACCGCTTTCAGGAAATGATAATAAGAATCAATTCGAATGATTTCGTCGACTTTGCGCTGAAGGGCACTGGTGTCATAAACCGTGATATTGGTTACGGGTATATTTCCCGTCAGCCTTGCTTTGTTGACCATAAAACCGGCCACCGGATTGTCGTCCTGTATCTCACTGCCAATCAAATAAATTCGTGTTGCCTGACTTATTTCGGCAAAAGGGACATTACGGTCGGAAGCATGCGTGTACCCCGTTCCTCTGCCCAGATAATGGAAGCTATGGATGTTGGGGCTTCCTGCTCCCTTAAGTGCCAGTTTCCTGATCATATAGAGTTCTTCGTTGGATAACCTTGCACCTGCGAAGAATGCATTTTCTGATGGTCTGACTGAGGTCAGTTTTGATTTGATCAGTGCACTTGCCTCTGACCAGGGGATCTCCTTCCAGGTTGTCCCGTTCCTTAACATCGGTTTTGTGATCCTGCTGGTTGAATTCAGATATTTGTACCCGAACTTTGCATAGTGGCAAATGTTGCCATCTGTATTGACCATGCCATTGTGACCCGTTATTTTCCAAACAAAACCCTTGTGCTCATTGATTTCGACTGAACATCCGAGGGAACAGAAATTGCAGATTGCGGTATGTGTGGCCAGTTTGACCGGGCCAGGCTTGAAAGCGAAATTTTCGGTAATGGCTCCTGTCGGGCAGGCCGAGATGCATAAGCCGCATGATTCACAGTTGGTTTCGGACAGCGCTTTGCCCATAGCGGGTGCGACATAAGTGTCGAACCCCCGGTTCACTAATCCCAGTGCATCGGCACCTGCCAGTTCATGGCAAATACGAACGCAGCGGGAGCAGAGAATACATTTGTTATTATCAAGTTCAATATACGGATGCCTTGTGTCAACCTCCCGATCATTAAAGACGCCGCTGAATTTCGTCTGCTCGGCGCCATACTCATCTGATAGCCGTTTCAGATCGCAGGTAAATAATTCACTGCAGCCGCACTCGAGACACCGGGCAGTTTCGTTCAGAGCCATTTCTTCGGTGTAACCCAATTCCACCTCATTGAAATTTGAACGTGAGGCAGCCGGCAGCAAGGGCATTTCCTCACGTAATGAATGCTGATAGCGGTTTAGGTATTGTTCTTTTTCCTGAAGCTTGAAATTATCTTTGCGGCTGATAAATTTCTGTTTTGGAGGCGCAATGTCCTGCCCCGTAAGGTATTGGTGGCATGATCGTGCCGCAACCCGTGCCTGGGCAATGGCTTCGATCAGTGTAGCAGGGCCGGTGACTCCATCGCCTGCTGCAAATACAGAGGATATTCCCGTTTGCAAGGTCTTTTTATTCACATTGATATCGCCCCATTTGGTGATTTTCAATTCCCCCTGTCTGGCATGCACATTTACATCCTGAATGAAGTCAACTACCGTTTTCTGCCCGATTGCAGCCAGAACGTAATCCAGTTTGAGTTCATATTCCGAGCCATCCACCGGAATCGGCCGCCGGCGTCCGGATGCATCAGGCTCGCCAAGCTCCATCCTTATGATTTTCATTGATTTCAGGCACCCGTTTTTATCCTTGAGGATTTCCACAGGATTGTTCAGGAAAAGGTATTCAATGCCTTCAACTTTTGATTCATGAATTTCGATAGGATTTGCAGGCATTTCTTTTTCCGTGCGCCGGTAAACCACATAAACTTTCTTTGCACCAAGTCGCATGGCAGTCCGGCAACAATCCATAGCCGTGTTGCCGCCACCCACTACAGCTACGGTTTTTCCTGAGAAATCGGGTTTCTGGCCGGTCATCTCAATATTCCTGAGGAAATCAATTCCGGAGAAAACATTTTCCGCGTCATCACCCGGACAGCCAACTCGCGTTCCGGCCTGTGAACCTATAGTCAGGACCATAGAGTCATATTTCTGGCAAACCTCTTTATAGCTCAGATCGGCACCCAGCTTTCGTTTGTAGAAAATATTGACACCAAGATCTGTAATGCACTCAACTTCACTATTTATCAATTCATTTGGAAGCCGATAGGGGGGGATCCCATATCGCAGCATTCCTCCCGGGTTCGGACTGGCCTCAAAAATATCAACATCATGTCCGCACAGACGGAGAAACCAGGCAGCTGACAACCCTCCGGGACCCGCTCCGATAACAGCAACTCTTTTCCCCGTTGCAGGTTCAGGCACAGGGCTGTACCTGGTTTTTGAAGCGAGATCATAGTCGGCGGCAAATCGTTTCATGTAATCAATCCCAACGGCTGAACCTTCATCAAGCAGATTCCTGCGGCAGGCCACTTCGCACGGACGTACGCATACCCTGCCGCAAATTGCCGGAAGCGGATTGACCTCCTTGATCAGCGCCACAGCCTCACTGTACATGCCTTTCTCAATCAGGGAGATATAACCCTGAATATCCACACCGGCAGGACAGGTTTGAGTGCATGGAGCAGTGCAATCTGCATAATGATTGCTGGTTAAAAGATCCAATGCTGTTTTGCGGGCTTTTCTCACTTTTTCACTCGACGTATTGATCACCATTCCGTCGGTAATTTTGGTGGAGCAGGATGGCTGAAGTGTCTTCGATCCTTCAATTTCAACCACACAAACGTAGCAGGAGGAGAATGGTTCCAATCGGGGATCATGGCAGAGGGTAGGAATGGAGATGCCGTTTCTCGAAGCAGCATCCAGAATGTTTTCACCCGGATAACCTGTGTATTTCGATCCGTCTATTATGATATTGAGTTCAGTCATTTTTCTGCGTTTATCGGAATTGAGATTAATAAACCAGTACAGCTTCGAATTTGCATTTGGTGAAGCAGATCCCGCACTTTATGCATTTTTCCTGATCAATGAAGTGCACATCTTTACGGTTTCCAGTGATGGCATCGACTGAACAGTTCTTAGCACAAACGGTACAGCCATTGCAGTTTTCGGGAATTATCTGGTAAGTAAGAAGCTGTTTGCAGTTTTTGGCCGGGCATTTCTTGTCATGTATATGCGCTTCGTACTCATCCCGGAAGTAACGAATGGTGGTAAGTACGGGATTCGGGGCCGTCTGTCCGAGGCCGCAAAGTGAACTGTCTTTGATCTGATAA
>CAILAQ010000812.1 GCA_903832165.1 uncultured Bacteroidota bacterium
GGTAGCACCAGGAGTAACCGTAATAACGCTTGGTGCAAGGCTGGCCAGATTAGTACCGTAAGGAACGGTAATATATATACGGCGGGCATATGCATCAATCTTATTCACCAGCGGACAACCTGTTGTGCAGGCAGTTACTGCGAATGTAAAGGCACTGATACCAGTACTGGTGTTGGGAGTAACTTTAACAGTTACAAAATATTCAACAGTCGGTGTGCATGATTCAGGATAAACGGTATAAGCAACCGGAGTACTGAAATCATTAACTGTAGTACCGCTAACCTGAAGAACAGGAGTGTCTTCACTGTGAGTCATCACAGCATTGGTACTCAGGGTAAAGCTGGCTTTCAAAGCGGTAACTGCTGTACGTGCATCCCATGGAATCCATACAACAACAGTTTTAGTGGTTTCATCAATTGTACCAACTGCATCGGCACCACCCATTGAACTATTGGCGGCAGCAGTAAATTTGTAGGTCAGAAGCTTGCCTTCAGCATTCGCAGCACGCGGAGTAACTGTAACTGTGTAAACTTTAGCAACACCTGCCTGTGAGGTAACCGTAATGGCAACCGGGCTGGAGAAATTAGCCGGACTGGTTCCGCTAACAGTAGCACTGGCACTTGATGTTAAAGTGTAGGCTACAGCAGTAAGGCTGGTTCCGTTTTTAACAGAAACAGCAATGCTGGTTCCGGTAATCGTACCTGCAACAGAATAAGTTGCCCCTAAACAGTCAACAAGACCGGTAAGTGTAAAGGCTGTCAGATCATTGCCGGTAAGGGCAGCTGATTTGGCAACAGAAACCTCATAACGCTCCTGAGTTCCATCTTCTGCAGTAACTACATAAGTAAGGGTATTGGAGTGATCATTCAAAGTTGAGCTGCTTGACTGAGCAGTTAATGCTCCGGTGCTTTCAGCAATCGATACACAGGAATAATCGCTGTTGGTGAAATAAGCTGCCAAACGGTACAAGTCCGTATTGTAAGGAACTGTAACCAATACTTTTTTCAGCGTCTGGTCAATAACTCCGGCATAGGTGCTTGCAGCAGTCCAGGATACATATGAGGCATTGTCAGCCTGTTTGAATCCAAAGGTCATCAGCTGTTTTGAAGCGCTGATTGCAGCAGGGGTTAATGTTACCGTATAAGTCTTCGATGCACTGCTTTCCGAAATAACAATGATTGTGCTTCCGGTTGACAAAGTACTACCAACAACAGTTGCTGAGGTTGAAAGTGCTGATTTTGTCAGAACGGAAACAGTAACAGTAGTTACACCGTAAGGAACGGCAAAAGTAGCCGTTGTTGTTCCAAGGCTTCCTACTATTTCACCTGTATAGGCAGAACCGCAGGAGTTAGCTTTGGAATAAGTTGCTGAAAGAGCGGTAAGATCGTTAGCGGTACTTGCGGCTGCTTTTGTAACAGTCAGTACATAATGACTCACTTCGCTGACAGCTTCACCCTGAATCCAGAAATGAAGGGTGGTGGTAGCTCCGGTCAATGCATAAGAGGCTGCAGAACAAATTTCAGTTGCAGGTCCAACGCGTGGATCAGTACTGAACATGTGTGCATAAGGAGAAATTGACCACGTTGGAGCAACCGTAGTTGCTGAGTTAGCAACAACAGCGGTGATCGTCTGAGTTCCGTTGTCAACAACAACACTGTTTGCAGTAGAGATAGCAAATGACAAAAGGTTGTCATTGTAGCTCGGAGTTCCTACAACAGGAAGAACTGTGTAAGACTGATTTGCACCTGACTGTGCAGTAACAACAAATGTTACAGAATTAGGTACACCGTCATTGTTAGCATCAAAATCGTAGGCAGTAGCAGTAGTATGATCACAGGTAGCAAAAGTGCTGAGTGTGAAATAAACTGATAATGCATCCAGGTTGGCTCCGTAAGGAACCGGGAAAGTAATAGCGGTTCCACTGAAAGCGCCGGCTTCAGTCTGCAGAAATACTCCGTTCGGAGTACATGAACCAGACCATGCTTTTGCCCAGGCACCCTGGAAACTAAGCATGCTCTTTTCCGTAGAAGGAGCTGCTTTGGTAACCGTTACAACATAGTTGTCAAACGAATGGTTTTCAGCTTCCACTGTCCAGGTTACAGCAGCAGCATAACTAGTTGCTGGTGAAGTTCCTGAAACGGCCAGAACGCCGGTCGGGTTAGCCCCAACATACACATTCGAAAAAGGACTCGAAGTAAAAGTGGCTTTCAAACCAGTGACTACAGTCTGGTAGGGTACAGTTACCGCTACCGTCTTAGTCGTCTGATTGATCACCCCAGTTACGTCGCTAACCAGTGCTGCACCTGAATTCGCCGCTGTGGTGAATCCAAATGTAAGCAACTGCTTCTCTGAGCTCAGGTTTTGGGCCTGGCTCCAAGCAAAACTCATAGTCAGCAAAATAGCCAACATGCTGAGCAGCTTGCCGAAACGTAGGTGTTTACTCATAATGTTAAATAAAATGTAAAAAATAAAGCTAAAGTTAAAGTTTCTTCAAAAATATTACAGGACATAACAACTCCCATAATTTCGCTAAAGTATACACAATATCAATAGCATCCTAATGTCGAAAGCATAATTGCACCAATACAAACAACTCGCTTAGTCAATATCTTGCAACAATAGGCATGCGCCTGCCCAAACCAAAAGCTTTTGAGGAAACGCGCAATATAGGAGGAGTTTGAAATCGTTTATATTCGCTGCGGTTAACCAGTGAAATTACCCTTTCAACTACTTCTTTCTGAAAACCGCTGCTGATAATGGCATTAAGAGTATCTTTCATCTCAATGTATTGATATAGAATAGGATCCAATACGTCATATTCCGGAAGAGAGTCACTGTCTTTCTGTCCAGGTCTCAATTCAGCCGATGGAGCTTTCAATAATATATTATAGGGGATAATCTCCGCAATCCTGTTTATATACCGGGCAATGGCGTAAACATCTGTTTTGTAAACATCACCCAAAACGGATAGCCCTCCATTCATATCTCCATATAAAGTACCATAGCCAACTGCCGCCTCACTTTTATTGGAGGTGTTTAACACTATCATATTCATCTTGTTAGCTAAAGCCATCAGGATTACACCACGAATACGGGCCTGCAGGTTTTCTTCGGTAACATCTTCTGGTAAGCCACCAAATTCCGGAATAAGCTGCCCAAGAAATGAGTCCATCACCGGATCAACTTTAACCAGCCTGCAATTGATTCCCAGATTCTCCGCGAGTTTCACGGAATCGGTGATCGAATGATCAGAAGAATAACGCGATGGCATCATTATGGCTATAACATTCTCAACACCAAGAGCTTCTGCAGCCAAAACCAGGGTCAACGCAGAATCCATCCCGCCTGACAGGCCTAAAACCGCACGCTGAAAACCCATCTTCCTGAAATAGTCTTTTATACCGAAAACCAGTGCCTTATGCATCATTTCTATGCGGTATTCCTCACTGAGATTGGTTTCAGTCTCCGTAGCCCCGGCTTCAGGGGGGTTCATTAAATTCTCAAGGACATATATCCTGACCTCCTCTTCAAAGGGGGTAAATCTATCCGCTATACTTCCATCGGGTCGGAGAACCATGGAGGATCCGTCAAAAATCAATTCAGTATTTGCCCCAACCTGATTGCAGTAAAAAAGCGGAATCCTGTATTTGGCAACATTTTGTCTCAATACTTCTTCCCGGGCATTTAACCGGTTAGCCGCAAAAGGGCTCGCAGAAATATTTATCATGATATCCGGATGTTGCCTGATCAGAAAATCCATCGGGGAATCCGTGTAAAGCCTGGTTCTGGAAAATGTATTTTCAACTGGTTGATCATCCCAGATATCTTCACATATCGTTAATGCTATATTAATGCCCCTGAATTGGACAATTTTAAATTCAAAGTTTTTCTCAAAATAGCGATATTCGTCAAAAATATCATAGGTGGGTAGAAGCGTTTTATACCTTACTGCTTCAATGTTAAGGTCCGATAACAGGAAAGCTGCATTGTACAATTTCTTCCCTTTTTCATTAGGGTTAATAACCGGAGCACCAACAATTACGGCCACTTTGGAAGTGCAACCTGCAAGAATCTGAATGCTGTCGGTGCACTTATCAATAAAATCTCTTTGCTCAAGCAGATCAAGCGGAGGGTAACCGCATACCGCCAATTCGGAAAATACAATAAGATCAACCTCATCCCTCTCGGCCTCTGTAATGGCATTCTTCATCAGATTCAGATTGCCTTCGAAATCGGCGATCCGGAAATTCAACTGGGCAATGGCAATTTTCATAATTTAAAATAAGAGACCAATATTTAATCCAACCACATTGATCCGGACATTATCAGGCTTCCGGAGATCATTTTCCCTGGTAACATCGAGAAATGTATTCTTATAGGTAAGCGCAAATTGTATACTAACGGAGCCCCCCAATGAATAGATCAACCCAAGACCGGTATGCCAGGCAAGGTTAAACTTGTTTATGCCCGGACTAAATGGTGCCTTATCAATATTGTTGTCGGTGGCATTAATGTAAGCCCTGATATTAAACATCGGATCCAGCCCTATCTCAAAAAAACCCGTCGAATAACCGATTTCCTTTGTCATAAACTTTATTGCCAGAGGCACCTCCAAATACTGGAGCCGGTAAGTTACCCTGGTTCCAGGCCTGAGGGTATCGATTCCGGAGGTCAAATCTAAAGAAAGAGCATCATTATATATTATATTACCTCCGGTCTGATTCCAGTTTGCTCCCATCGACAAGGCATAGAACCTTTCAAACCGGTAATCAACTCTTAATCCACCATTAATCCCCAGCCTTCCGGCACCCCCGGACAGGAAGTTCTCATCCGCATGGATCCAGTTAAAATGCGGCTCAATGCTCATGGCCAGTTTAAGGCGGCGCTCTCTATCCTGCGAATTGACAGCCGTACAGGAGAAAACGAGTATCCATGCAAGAAGAAACAGTTTTGTTTTCATATGCCATGCAAGATTTTCAGTATTTTTAACGTTTTCTGAACGGCATTAGTATGGATCATTCAAAGACAAAAATAGGTATTCTTATTCTATTCATCGTTGGTGTTTGCTTTTCATGCAGCCGAAACAAACATCCCGAACGCGATATCACAGAAAGATTTGAAAAACTCGTCTTCTCAACTTTGCCAAACAACCTGTCAGATAGCATCCATTTAAATCACAGAGATCTGGTTCCGTTCTTTAAAATCTTTAATGAGGAAGTCATCCGGATTGGACCCGATACTCTTCCCGGATATGCATCACAACTGGATGCATACACCCGGGATTCATTAATCAGGCAGGTGTTTGCGGAAGTTTCTAAATCAGAAGAAATCCTTAATATAAAACTAAGCGAAACCGTACAGGCCCTGGATCGATGGTCAGAGATCTCAGAAACCCGGCAGACCGGTCATGTGGTAACCTATATTTCGGGCTTTAATCAATCCTTCATCACCCTGCCGGATGTTTTGGGCATTGGTGTCGACAACTATATGGGATCCGGAAGCCGGTTTTATCAGGGACTGGGTATCCCGGCGTATATAAGGCAATATATGAATCCTGAAAATCTGCCTGCTGATGCGGTCAGAGCATGGCTCTACAGTGAATTAGCAGGTCCCGATCCGGAAAGCGGGTTCCTTGAAAGGATGATATACGAAGGCAAGGTCTATTATATTGTCAGCAAATTGCTGCCTGAAATCAGTACGGAGAATCTGTTCCATTATTCCGGAAAACAGTTGAAATGGTGCCTTGAGCAAGAAAAACCGATGTGGAGATATCTCGCCGAACAAAAGGTGCTCTTTTCCAGTGAACGGCTCACTATCAGGAAGTTTATTGAAGAGGCACCGTTCACCAGGGACTTTGGAAATGAGTCCCCGGGAAGGGTCGGAACCTGGATCGGTTACCGGATTGTATCAAGCTATATGAAATCATCAGGTCTGAACATTAAAGACTTGATTGGTGCAACGAATGCTAAACAAATTCTGTCGGCCTCGAAGTACCATCCTTAAGTGAAAAATTAACAACTTTACAGAATTAAAATATACAGGAGAACAACCATGTTAAAAAGAAATTCAATTTTAAAATGCGGGGTTTGCGGCAATATTGTTGAAGTTTTGCATATAGGAGGCGGAACGCCTACTTGCTGTGGCCAGACAATGAACTTTTTGGAAGAGTCCTCTGCAGATTCATCTTTGGAAAAGCATGTGCCATTTATTGAAAAAACAGCGGCCGGCTACCTCGTTAAGGTTGGCGAAAAGGTAGACCATCCAATGCTTGATGCTCATTACATCGTTTGGATTGAATTGGATACCGATAAAGGAACTTATAGAAAATTCCTGAAACCCGGTGACAAACCGGAAGCTCTGTTTATCATTGGCAGCTCAGAAACTGCACTGGTTGCACGCGAATACTGCAACATGCATGGTTTGTGGAAAGCCTAAGCGGAATCAAAATGATATCAAATAAATTACAAACTGCTATCGACGAGCAGATTAATGCTGAAATCTGGTCAGCTTACCTGTATTTGTCGATGTCGGCATATTTTGAAAGGCAGAACCTCAAAGGTTTTGCAAACTGGATGAAAGTCCAGTGGCAGGAAGAGATAACCCACTCGGTGAAATTCTTCGATTACGTTCATTCAAGAGGTGGACAGGTGGCATTGAAACCCATTGCCGCGGTTGAAACAGACTGGAAAAACGCTATCGAAGTATTTGAGCATACTTTAGAGCATGAGCAGTATGTTACCGGACTGATCAATAATCTCGCAAACATAGCGGTTGAAGAAAAGGACCATGCTACCA
>CAILAQ010000813.1 GCA_903832165.1 uncultured Bacteroidota bacterium
CTATCAGATTTTAAAAACCGAAAGGTTCGGAAGAGTTGAACTTCTTACGATATCACGACCGGCATCCTTGAATGCACTGAACACGGCATTTTTTACGGAATTTGTTGATTATTTGGATTATGTACTTACAGATGATCCATTCGATGTGCTGGTCATTACCGGAGAAGGAAAGGCATTTGCTGCCGGAGCAGATATCGCTGAAATGGCCGGACTGGATCATGAAGGTGCCCGGAGGTTTTCGGAACGCGGGCAGCAGACTTTCCTGATGCTGGAAGATCTGCCGATACCTGTCATCGCAGCGGTCAACGGTTATGCTTTAGGTGGCGGATGTGAATTGAGCATGGCATGTGATATCAGACTGGCATCTTCAGGTGCTGTTTTTGGTCAGCCTGAAGTCAACCTTGGCTTGGTTCCCGGGTATGCAGGTACACAGAGATTGTCGAGATTAATCGGATTGGGTGGCTCCTTAAAGTGGATACTGTCCGGATTGAATATGGATGCAAATGAAGCTTACCGGGTTGGACTCGTGCAGGGCATCTCGGAACCGGATAAACTGATAGAAGATTCTCTGGCTCTTGCGAGGCGAATTGCCACACGGGGACCAAAAGCCGTGCGAACTGCAAAGATACTTCTCCGCAAAGGATTCGACATGAATTTCCAGAAAGCTCTGGATATGGAGAAGGAACACTTTGCTGAGCTGTTCAATGATGAAGGGAAAGAAGGCATGATGGCGTTCCTGGAAAAAAGGAAGCCATCCTGGGAGCTTTAATCCGGGTAATACTCCTCAGCAGGGATTTCTCCCTGAAGAATATAATACCCATTCAGGGCAAGAGCTTCAACATCATCTTCATGCGGATAGGTGTGTACGGGGGCTATACTCTTGATTCTCATCTGCAGTTCTTCCATGAAAACAGCGCTGTTAACCAGGCCGCCAGTAAGAATAATGGCGTCGGCCTCACCGCAAAGAACGGCATACATGGCTCCGATTGTTTTAGCCACCTGATAGGCCATCGCTCTCATGTAAAATGTAGCTTTTTCATCACCATTTGCAGCCATGTGGTCGGCTGAATAGCCATCGTGTACTCCTAAGTATGAGAATAAGCCACCGTCGACAGTTATCATCGCATAGAGCTCCTCGTGCGTGTATTTTCCGCTATAGCAAAGATTGATCAGGTCGCCGATCGGCACAGAACCCGTGCGGGAGGGCGAAAATGGGCCATCACCGTCCAGCCCCTGATTTGCATCGATAACAAATCCTTTCTTGTGGGCTCCAACCGTAATGCCGTTTCCCATATGGGCCACTATCAGGTTAAGTTCTTCGTATTTTTTCTGGACCGTTTTTGCATATTTTCTGGCAACGGCCTTTTGCTCAAGGGCATGAAATACTGATCGGCGAACGAATTCAGGATGGCCGGAAACCTTTGCGATTTCCTCATATTCATCAACTACCACCGGATCAGCAACATAGGCTGATGATCCCGGTATCTGGGCCGAAATCTGATGAGCGATCAAGCCACCCAGATTAACCACATCTTCCCCGGAAACGCCTGCTTCAAGATCTTTGAACATAGTATTATTTACCCGGTATACTCCCGCATGAACCGGTCGGACCAAACCGCCCCGGCTGATGACTACCCTGATATCTTCAACAGGAAGCTCGTTCGTGGTTAATTCTTTCATGATCTGCTCAGTCCGATAATCGGTTTCCTCAGCGTATTTGCTGAATTTTTTACGATCGGATTCGGGATGCACAACTTTTTTGAGAAAAACCAGCTGCTGGTTACGGAATAACCCGATGTTGGTAAATGGAACCCTTGGATTAATGGCAAGGATCAAATTACCGGGGAAGGCGTTGTATGCATCCATAATTTCTACTTATTGAAGGGTGAAAATATAAAAAAAACGAACGGGTACAGTTAAATTCACTAATATTGAAACCATGAAAAAGATAGAATTTTTTCGCTTTGCAGCAGTTGCCCTGGGCCTGCTGTGCGTGATTCCTGCACAATCGCAGCAGCCAGAAGAAGCTCCGTTAATCAGAAGTATCTTTAATGAAGCCCTGACGAGCTATGAAGCGTATCATAATCTTGAGCAGCTTTGCAAGCGTACGGCCGGCAGAATTTGCGGAAGGCCGGAGGCGGCTGAGGCCGTTGAGCTGACCCGGCAGATCATGGTCGGGATGAAACTGGATTCTGTTTGGCTGCAACCCATCATGGTTAAAAGCTGGGATCGCGGTGAAAAGGAAGTCGCACGCATCGTATCCGGGAAATTTGGCACCATCACTGTTCCATCCTGCGCATTGGGATGGGCAATCGGTACAGGTGATCCGGGCTTATCGGCAAAGGTGATTGAAATAAAAAGTCTGCAGGAGCTTAAGTCTAAGTCAAAGAGTGAGATACAGGGTAAGATTGTTTTCTTCAATCAGCCATTTAAACAGACAAATCTGGGGACTTTTTCCTCTTATGGAGAAGCTGTATGGCAAAGAACCTCTGGTCCTTCCGAGGCGGGGAAAATGGGGGCAATCGGATGCGTTATAAGGTCTATGAGTATCGAAATTGACGACTTTCCACATACCGGCATCACACATTATGATGATGGGGTAAAGCCGATCCCCGCTATCGCAATTTCCACCAGGGCGGCGGAAACCCTCTCTCAATATCTGGCAGAGGATAAAGAGCTTAATTTCTTTTTCCGTACCACCTGTCTGGAAGGACCGGACGTACCTTCGTTTAATGTTATCGGTGAACTCAGGGGAACCGAAGCGCCCAATGAAATCATCACTGTCGGCGGTCATCTGGATGCATGGGATATTGCCGAAGGCGCTCACGATGATGGAGGAGGATGCATACAGTCGGTCGAGGTTCTGCGATTATTTCAGAAAGCAGGAATCCGGCCAAAACATACCATTAGGGCAGTTATGTTTATGGATGAGGAAGTGGCTCAGCGTGGTGGACAAAAATATGCAAGCGAAGCTTTAGCCAAAGGGGAAAAGCATATCGCAGCGCTGGAATCCGATCGAGGGGTGTTTCAGCCTAAAGCAATGGCAATAACCGGCAATGCGGAACAAATGAAAAAATATGCAACCTGGCAGCCTCTCTTTGACCCTTACGATATAAAACTGATATCAGGTGGAGGTGGCGCTGACGTTGGACCACTGAAAAAACTTTATCCTGATATTATCTTTATGGGAATAATTCCCGAAGACCAGCGTTATTTTAAATTGCATCATGCAACAACTGATACATTTGAACAGGTTGATCGCAGGGAAATGCAAATGGGTGCTGCCGGAATGGCTGTGTTGATTTATCTTTACGACAAATTTGGCCTATAATACCGGATTAAGGCATAAGGCATAAGGCACAAGGCATAAGTAAAGTTAAAAGGTTAGATAAAATGAAGAAAGTAATAAGTTTAGTGCTGTTAATCGGGCTTGGAATAGTCTGTTTTGGTCAGCAGGTTAATAATCCGAGTATTTCGATAAAACCCATTGCTGGGCTTACGATAACTAAGGTGGTTACAACAGATTCCACCACAAGCGTGTTTATTAAGATTGTTAATTCGAAACAGATTCCTCCATTCACTCTCAAAACCCGTGATCTTTATATCAGACCGGTTAGCGATCCCAATAACCTTAAGTTGATTCGTTCGGTAAATGCGCCATTTGCTCCGGAAAGACATATTTTTACAACACAGAACGAAGTCTTTGAATTTACCCTCGTTTTTCATGCCTTGCCAAAGGGAACCAAGTATTTCGACCTGATGGAAAACAATACCAAGAGGGAGTTTTATATTCAGGGCATTGTTCTCGATGCAAAGCTGAATGAAATGATTGCCAGAGGTTTTGATTGCTTTTCCAGGGGCGACGGTTTTGGGGCTTTGAAAGCATTCACCGAAATGGCTGATTCCGACCTCTATTTTGAGTACGGCCTGGCCTATTTTAATATTATTTATCTCCTGACTGCCGGGAACAGAATCGACGAAGCCCAGGTTTGGTATGATAAATGGAAAGAAAAGTTCTTTTACGACAAGGCCCTTCTGGAAAAAGAAATGACCAGATTGGGGATTAAACAGAAGCTGAAATAGCATGCCTAAGCTGTTTGTTATTATCCTCCTCACCTCTTTCATGGGCTGGGGTGGCAGGGTAAAAGTATTGGAATCAACTTCCCGCGAGTGGGTAGGCGGATTGCAGGAGTCAGGCTATGGGACTGATTATGAGATAACCATACTTGCAAAAGCGGGCTCGGCTGTATTGAAGATCGAAGAGCTTTGGGTTGGCGACCTCCATATGAAATTCCCGGCTATTGCTTTTGACGGGGGAATGCCGGTTAAGGCGAGAGCAGGAATGACACTCAAACCCGGAGCCGATTCTAAGATCACCCTTGTTGGTGCTGATAGTGCAAAAAGGCCTTGCAACTTTAAGGGGTCCGGATTGTTGGTATACCGGTATAAGGGAAAAGTTCAGTATGTGGAAATTGCTGAATTCAAGAAACTTGAAAAAATAATTTATCCTCAATAATGACGATGGACAAGAAATTGATTTTATTGATCCTCGATGGATGGGGCATAGGAAGCAGGCCTGCAGCAGATGCGATCCGTCAGGCAAATACACCATATATCGATTCACTGCTTAAGAAATACCCTCATTCAAAATTAAAAACCTCCGGAGAGGATGTTGGTTTACCGGAAGGGCAGATGGGTA
>CAILAQ010000814.1 GCA_903832165.1 uncultured Bacteroidota bacterium
ATACATTTAAATCAAGAACCATGTTTGTCCACCCCTTCTTAATTTTATGCGGATAGCACTACTACTAGTTCTACCTCGGAATGAACTTGAAGGTCAAGCCAAATTTGACCATTTCAGCATCATAGGTTTGATCATCAAGCCTGCAGTATTGTCGGCTATATTCGGAGAACAGCGACATATCGGGGGTCATTCCAAAGATAATCCCTGAAAACCATTGATATCCCACCCCCATCTTTAACCCAATGTCTTGGATCACGATCACCCCAAGCCCTGCCCCAGAATAGGCATCAATTCGGGCCTGCAAAGGATATCCGATCAACAGACTCATCATGAGCGGGATCGTCTTAATGGTGGTACCGCCCCCATCTCGATTCGTAAAATATCCGGCATCAATGCGGGTGCTTATTCCCTGCGGCCGCACATACCCAAAGTGAAAAATTATCCCCCCGTCTTGATTGACATAGCTGGCCATGGGATGACTCGCTAGGAGTCTGTCGGACTTAATTGGTTAAAGTTTTGCCCCCCCCTGTCAATAGGCAGTTTCAGCGATCACCTAAAACCACCGACACATTGTTGCTGAGCTTGGCGCAGGTTGCGTCATAATCGCTGCAAAACTGCAAGCCATACGTTGATGGCCACAATAAAATTGATAAGGCATCCTGTGTCTTAGTTCGGCCTGTTTTAAAATCAGCGTTTGGTATAATGGAAGTAGTCTAAATTATAGTAAGGGGGCGATGGAAATCAACTTTAAGATGCCAGACAGAAAAACGCCGTATTTGATGCCGCCGACAATAGAAGAATGGTTGCCTGAGAATCATCTTGCTCGATTTGTGGTTGAAATTGTTGATAAACTGGATCTGAAACAATTTGAAAATGCATACCGAGGAACCGGAACGGAAGCCTATCATCCGTCGATATTGTTAGAAATTCTATTCTATGGATATTCGACAGGGATTTTCTCGAGCAGAAAAATAGAACAAGCCACCTATGATTCCGTTCCTTTCCGCTATATCAGTCGGGGGTATCATCCCGATCACGATACAATCGCAACCTTTCGGAAACGATTTCTGACAGAAATCGAAGATGTCTTTAAGCAGATACTGCTCATCGCCCATGAACTGGGTCAGTTAAAGATGGGAACGGTTAGTTTGGATGGGACAAAAATTAAAGCCAACGCGAGTAAACATAAGGCCTTAAGCTGGGAATATGCGAACAAGTTGGACGCACAAGTTAAAGATGAAATTGCTAAGCTCATGGAGAAGGCCGCGGTGGAAGAGTTATCTGCATCCTCTCCGACTATAAATATTTCAGATGAACTAACCCGTCGCACAGATCGATTAGTGAAGATTGCGAAGGCCAAAGCTGAAATTGAAGCACGCGCTAAGGCTCGGTACGAAGACGAGAAAAAAGACTATGATGAAAAAGTAGCTGCTCGTCAGGAAATAAAAACAAAAACGGGAAAGAGCGCAAAAGGCCGAGCACCTGTGGCGCCGCAAGAAGGCCCTCGAGCCAAAGATCAAGTCAATTTAACCGATGAAGAGTCCCGAATCATGCCAGGAAAAGCCGGTGGGGTTGAGCAGGCCTACAATGCCCAAGCAGCCGTTGACATCAAAAGCATGCTCATTGTTGAGAATCATATTTCACAATGTTCGAATGATAAAAAAGAAGTGGTGCCCGCCTTAAAAAAGATGGAGAAACTGCCCCATGAACTTGGGACAGTGGATCAAGCATTGCTGGATAGTGGGTATTTCAGTAAAACGAATGTGGCCGCCATTGAGGCGGAAGGGATTTCCCCCTATATTGCAAATAAACGAGACCCACATAATACCTTTTTCAAAGAGCATATCGATTCGAAGGAACTGACTTCTGAACAGGTGACAAAGGATGAACCGCTAACAGCCGTTGAACAAATGGGCGTGCGGATGAAAACGCCGGAAGGCAAGAAATTATACGCTCAGAGGAAATCAACGATTGAACCTGTTTTCGGTATTGTTAAACATGTCATGGGATTTCGACAGTTTCTGCTCCGAGGTGTTGTCAATGTTTCAGGTGAGTGGAATTTGGTCTGTACGGCATTCAATATAAAACGACTTCATAGGTGTAGTGTCGCAAGTTGAGGAAATAACAAGGGAACCATCCTTTTTATAGGTCAAATTCGCTTGTTTTTTGACAAATTGACAGCTTAAAAAGAAAATCTCAGGACGGAATGGCGAATAGTCGATTCAAGCCCGACAGACTCCTAGTCTAAACTTTGCCTCTGATTTTGAAATAACGCCAAGCTTCTCGACATAGGTGCGAGTGAGCACGCCGTCTTTTTGCTTATTTTCAACAATGTAGTACTTCGAGATTGTTAGACCTACTGAAAGTACAGGGAGTAGACCTCCATAATTTAGTTGCAAATGTTATCGGTGGAGATGGAACAGACTGCTCAAATGATACATTTAAAGCAATCGATAACACATTATCAGGGAATAATATTCTGATTAGAGAAACAAATCTTGGGGCACAAAGCAGCAGGCCAACTGCAGTGCACCTAAACCTCCTTACTGGTGAAGTTACCGGATATACGGACACTGTCTCATATCAAAACAACAAAGCA
>CAILAQ010000815.1 GCA_903832165.1 uncultured Bacteroidota bacterium
ATCACTGAACGTAAACAGGCGGAAGAAGTCCATCGCCAAATAGAGCTGAAATACCGTACCCTGTTCGAAAGTGCAGACGATGCGATTCTGCTGTTTACCGGAGGTGCCTGGGTTGATTGCAATCCTGGCGCGTCGAAAGTTTTTCACTGCACGAGGGAGCAGATTATTGGCGCAAATCCAATCAAGTTCTCACCTCCAATGCAGCCCAGCGGGCTTTCCTCCGAAGAAGATGCTATCAGAAAGATCAATCTTGCCTTTACTGGAGAACCGCAGTTTTTTGAATGGGAACACATTCGCCTGGATGGAACGCCTTTTGCAGCCGAGGTAAAGCTGAATCGGCTGGATTTAGCCGGACAACCATATATGCAGGCAATCGTGCGCGATGTTTCCCTACGTAAGCTGGCAGAAGAAAAGATTCGGGAAAAAGACATCCAGTTTAGAAAGCTTTCAGCAAACGTGTCGGACCTGATTTATCAATTTACAAGGAGACCCGACGGTACCTATTTCGTTCCTATTGCTTCAGAAGGGATCAGAAATATTTTCGGATGTTCACCAGAAGATGTATTGGACGACTTTACACCGATTGGCAGGGTAATTTACCCCGACGATGCTGTCAGGGTAATCAGCGACATTGAATACTCAGCCGAACATTTGACCGATTTTACCTGCGAGTTCAGAGTGAAGATTCCCGGTAAGGAAATTCAATGGATTTTATCCAGGTCAACACCGGAAAAATTGCCTGATGGCAGTATTACCTGGTATGGCTTTAATGCAGATATCACCGAGCGGAAACTAGCGGAAGAAAAGCTAAGGAAAAGGGAAGAACATTATCGCGACCTTTTCGAGATGGCAAATGAAGGACTCGTTTTGCTGACCATGGACGGAGAAATTGCCGAAGTCAATCAGTCATTTGCGCAGATGCACGGATATACGGCGGATGAGATAAGGAATATTAACATCAAAGACCTGGATGTGCTCGGCGAAAACACATTTGAGGATTATGCCAATACTATTGACCGTATACTTGCCGGGGAAATAGTCCGCTTTGATGTACAGCATTATCATAAGGATGGACACATCTTTAGTTTGAGCGACACCGTAAGTTTAATTACGATTGAAAACCAGCAGTATTTCCTTGCATTTCATCAGGATATCACCGAACGCAAGCAAGTAGAAAAGGAATTAATCGAAGCCAAATTAAAAGCCGAAGAAAGCGACCGCCTGAAATCCGCCTTCCTTGCCAACATGAGCCATGAAATCCGCACCCCGATGAACGGTATTCTCGGTTTTACTGAACTATTGAAAGAGCCTGACCTTACCGGCCCGGAACAGGTGAAATACATTGAGATCATCGAGAAAAGCGGTGCCCGCATGCTCAACATCATCAACGACATTATCAGCATCTCGAAGGTGGAATCCGGACAAATGAATGTCAACCTGTTTGAGACAAATATCAATGATAAAATCGAATACTTGTCTGCCTTCTTTAAACCGGAGGCGGCACAAAAGGGACTTGCCATTTCTTGCAATTGCTCCGCACATGGGAAAGAAGCCGTTTTAATCACAGACCGCGAAAAAGTAAATGCCATTCTGACTAACCTGATTAAAAACGCTCTTAAGTTTACCCATCAGGGTACCATTGAAATCGGTTATAACATCGTAAACACGGATAGTTATCCGTCTCTACAATATGT
This sequence comes from uncultured Bacteroidota bacterium, assembly GCA_903832165.1. GTDB lineage: Bacteria > Bacteroidota > Bacteroidia > Bacteroidales > UBA12481 > UBA12481. Next base: position 1,695 of record CAILAQ010000815.1, read on the forward strand.
TTTTTATGTTAAAGATACTGGTATCGGTATTACCGCGGAACAGAAGGAATTCATTTTTGAACGGTTCCGTCAAGGTGCCGATTCTATATCCCGCAATTACGAAGGTGCCGGCTTGGGATTATCCATTTCGAAAGCTTACGTTGAAATGCTTGGCGGTAAAATTTGGGTGGAAAGCGTATATGGAAAAGGTTCGACATTCTATTTTACTATTCCCTGTAATGAATTATAAGCGGACAAAGTGAATGTTTGTTATTTCGCAGTAAAATTGAATATTTTAAGCGTTTAATTTAATTCTGCAAACGCTGTGAAATATTTGCCTCAAAGTTTAGCCGGTCTTGCCGCATTAGGTATGTTGCCTGCCTGCGCACAAAAAGCTGATTTATCGACTCCCAATGTAGTCCTG
>CAILAQ010000816.1 GCA_903832165.1 uncultured Bacteroidota bacterium
CGTCTAATGATTCAATACCTTCCAGGGTTGTTTGAAAGCCGGGAGAAAAGTACCGGATCTCAGGAAAAATGACTGCTCCGTCGCGCATTTTCTCCAGGTCGGTATTGATAACTTCCCTCGGTGCTCCTCCAAATCCTTCCACCCAGCCATTAACGCCATCAAACACTTGTTTATTGGCAATAGCATCTCCGACCATCATCACCTGGCACATTCTTCCGGCGGCTTGCACTGTTTCCAGGCTAATTTCCATACTCTGGCCCTTAGCCTCCACTTTCCCGGAAGATTTTACTGAAAGCTGCCGGACACCCTGAACTGCGCGCCTACCACCTATAGCCTGCAAGTACAGGTCGACGACATTGGCAGCGGTTAGTCCCTCAGGCAATGCCAGTGGTTGGCCGGCCTCAGGGTTTCCGTAGCGGTCGTAAAGTTCAACATAACCCGAAGCTGCAAAACCTTTCAACTTTTCCGCTACCTCGGCTTTGTTTCCCACAACGAGGACGATACAATTTTCAGGTTGCAGGTACTTCTTAGCCATTGCCTGAACATCGTTGACTGTAATATTCTCAAGGCGTTCAAGATAGGTTGCGTAATAATCGGCCGGCAGGTTATAGCGAACGGTATTCATGGCAAAAGAAGCCAGTGTGCCGGGGCTCTCCAGGGAGCGTCCGAATTCACCGGCCATCACGTTCTTTGTCAGTCGGAGGTCCTCGGCAGTAACCTGCTCGTCTCGCATCCTCCGCATCTCAAAAAGGAATTCTGTAACAGCGCTGTCGGTAACGGAATTGCGGACCTGCGCCCCGGCACTGAATTCACCAAGCAGCTTATCGGAACTCAGGTTCGAATTAGCCCCATAGGTATAAGCTTTCTTTTCACGCAGGTTCATCATCAGGCGACCGGAGAACACTCCGCCGCCAAGAATATTATTCATCAGATAGGCAGGCAAAACATCAGGATCACCTGGTTTTAAGTGAAAAACATTTGTGATGGTAATGACAGATTGCACCGCACCGGATTTGTCGACAAATGCCACCCGATTTCCTTTAAAAGAAGCGGGGTCATCATATTTGGCAAATCTGACAGGCTGAGATTTCCAGGCAGAGAAATATTTATTAGCCAACACCTTAGCTTCACTTAGTTTAAGATCGCCGATCATGACAAGGTATCCGATTGCCGGCGTGAAATAGGTTTTGTAATAGCCTTTAACCGCATCAAGTGTAATGTTTTCAATCGTTTCCTCGGTGGTAGGTTCCCCGTAAGGGTGATTTTTACCGAATCGCAGAACATTAGCAACGGTGGAAGCTATGGAATTGGGATCTGTGCCAGACATGGCAAGTGCGGAGATAGTTTGTTTTTTAAGCTTATCGAATTCCACTTGCGGAAAAACAGGGTTATAAAGGATGTCGGTCATCAGCTCGAGGACTTTATCCTGATGCTTTTTCAGGGATGATCCCTGAATTCCGGATTGACCGGTTGAAATATCGGCGCCGATAAAATCGATTTCCTTATCAAGTTCAGCCTTGGTGCGGGTTGTTGTACCGGCTCTGAGCAAACCGCCGGCTAAAGATGCTGTACCAGCCATTTTACTTTCCAGTAAGGGTTCAAGCGCAACCTGAAGGCTGAAGGTTACGGTTGGCAGCTCATGATTTTCGACCAGAATTACTGTTAATCCGTTTTCAAGTTTAAAAGTTTTATAATCACCCAACTGGATCTTCGCAGCTTTTGCGGGCTTTGGAGGCTGAGTGCGATCGATCTGAGCCTGAAGGAAGGCTATGTTGAATAGCAGGCATGCAGCTAAAAGGGTTATGCGGTTCATTTTTAAGGTATTCAAGGGTGGTTATTTATTTTTCGGCAGATAATATAAAACAACTCTGTTGGTTGTAGTAAAATATTTCCGGGCTGCTTCCCGTATATCCTCACGTGTAACCTTCATATACTTATCGATGTCGGTATTGACTGATCCGGCATCATTAAAATAGGTATAACCGGTTGCCAGCAATTCCGCACGGCCTTCTATTCCTGCAAGGCGGTTGACCATATCAGCTTCCACCCGGTTTTTAAGTTTCTGGAACTCATCTTCCGGAACCAGCTCTTTCTGAAGTTTAACGATTTCCTCATCGGCAGCGGCCTCCAGTTTTGCAAGATCGACTCCGATATTCGGAATAAGGAAAGCGAGAGAAATTCCGGGATGCTCAAGCGGCAAGGAGATAGCCATTGCCTGCAAAGCCAGCTGCTTCTCATCCACCAGGGATTTATTGAGGCGCGAGCTCTGTCCACCGGAGAGTATGGTATTTAACAGACTTACAGCAAAATAATCTTTTGACCCCATGGCCGGAACATGGTAGGCCTGAATGATAGCCGGGAGCTGAATATTATCGTAAACCGTATCCCTGACTTCCGCAGTCTTGACCGGTTCATTTTGCAAAGGTCTGATAATAGGCTTAATGCCTATCGGGATGGTACCGAAATATTCCTTTGCCAGTTTCTCTGCCAGCTTTGGTTCTATATCTCCGGCAATGGTCAAAACGGCATTATTGGGGACGTAATAAGTTTTGTAAAAATTAATGACATCCTGATCGGTAGATGCGCGCAGGTGATCCGGAGAGCCTACGATTGGCCAGTGGTAGGGGTGAACTGTGAATGCACGGCCAAAAGTTTCACGTAAGATCGAACCATAAGGCTGATTTTCTTCCGTCTGCTTGATTTCTTCAATAACAACGCCCTTCTGGGTTGCGATTCCGATTGAATCAACCCTGCCATGGAGCATGCGTTCCGATTCGAGCCACATTCCAAGTTCAAGCTGATTGGACGGGAGGACTTCATAATAATAGGTTCGGTCGAAAGAAGTGTTTGCGTTGAGGGTACCACCGGCCTTTTCGACGAAACGGGTATATTCTCCTCTCGGAATATTATCACTTCCCTCAAACATCAGATGCTCAAAAAGATGAGCAAATCCTGTACGATTCGGCTCTTCATTTTTCGAACCCACATGATACATTACAGATACAGTAACGATCGGTGTTGAATGATCCTCATGAAGTATGACATGCAGACCATTTGGAAGATTAAACTCTTTATAATCAAGCTTAACAGTTTGTGAGAACAGCCCCTGAACAGCACCTGTAAGAATCAGGATCATGAGACAGGGAAGTTTGATATTTCTCATAGTATTGAATTTTCAGTGAGTATGATCGGTGACAAAAATATATTAAAAACAACCTCGAGAACATGATAACAATCAAGCTACATGAAATTGTACGTTTATCATGCGCCCCACATATCCCGGTCGAGGGTGCGGTAATTGACGGCTTCGGCCAGATGGTGCGATTTAATCACCGGACTGCCTTCGAGATCAGCAATGGTTAAAGACACTTTCAGGATGCGGTCGTAAGCGCGTGCAGATAGTCCAAGCCTTTCCATAGCCTGTTTGAGGATGACGCGACCCGGTTCATCGATCCGCACAAACTTCCTCATCAACCTTGATGACATTTGTGCATTGCAGTAAATCCCGGGAGTACCGTCAAAACGCAGAGCTTGTGTTTCTCTGGCTTTAATGATTCTCTCACGGATTGACAGGCTTTTTTCAGCCGGTGGCAGGTTGGCCAGTTTATCAAAACTTACCGGCACCACTTCGATATGCAGGTCGATGCGGTCGAGCAGCGGTCCGGAAACGCGGCTCAGGTATTTCTGGACAAGGCCGTTTCCGCAGGAGCAGGTTCGGCCGGGGTGGTTAAAGAAACCGCAAGGGCAAGGGTTCATGGAAGCCACCAGCATAAAACTTGCCGGGTACTGGATAGCATAACGGGCCCTGGAGATATTGATTATACGGTCTTCCAGCGGCTGCCGGAGGACTTCGAGCACTGACCGCTTGAATTCCGGCAGTTCATCAAGAAAGAGCACTCCATTATGAGACAGGGAGATCTCGCCTGGTTTAGGGACGGCACCTCCCCCGACCAAAGCGATATCTGAGATGGTGTGGTGCGGGCTTCGGAATGGCCTTCGGGTTATGAGGGTAGCATTGGCGCCCAGTTTACCGGCAACGGAATGAATGCGTGTTGTTTCGAGTGCTTCCTGCATAGAGAGAGGAGGCATAATGCCGGGGAGCCGCTGCGCCAGCATTGTTTTTCCGGCCCCGGGAGGTCCGACCATAAGTAAATTATGAGAACCTGCCACGGCTACTTCAAGCGCCCGCTTTACATTTTCCTGGCCTTTGACATCCTGAAAGTCGGGTTCGAAATTGCCGGATTGCCTTTGGAACTCAGCAACAATATCAATCCTGACTGGTTCAGGTCGCGGTCCGCCTGTAAAAAACATAATGACTTCAGAAAGTGTATCCATACCATATACATCCAGGCCCTCAACCACGGCTGCTTCCCTTGCGTTTACCAATGGAATGATGATTCCCTGAAAGCCCTCCTCTTTTGCTTTCATGGCCATGGGCAATACTCCGGTAACAGGCTGGAGTCCGCCGTCGAGAGAAAGCTCACCCATCATAATAAAACGGTGAAAATCTGTGGCATTCAGCTTTTCATTAGCTCCAAGGATGCCAATGGCGAGAGGCAGGTCATAAGCTGATCCCTCTTTTCTCACGTCAGCCGGAGCCAGGTTGATCACTACCCTCTTTCCCGGCCAGCGATAATCCAGAGTGCTTAAGGCGGCAACAATACGTTGCTGGCTCTCGCGAATTGCATTATCGGGTAATCCGACCAGAAAATAGCCTATCCCGTCACTTACCTGAACTTCGACTCGAATTGTACTCGCCGAAATTCCAAAAACTGCGCTTGCAAAAGTACGTACTAACATATTTTGTGTTTTTATAGTAATATAGATGCGCAAAACCCCGTCCGATGGAGAATCATTTTAGTATTTTTGTCCATTTGTGTAAAAATCTGATATTCTGAATGACGGAATTGATCAAAGTATTGCCCGATGCGGTTGCGAACCAGATTGCGGCAGGTGAAGTAATACAACGACCTGCATCGGCGGTTAAGGAGCTGATGGAAAATGCCGTCGATTCCGGAGCAGACCGGATTCAGGTTATTGTTAAAGATGCGGGGCGTACGCTGGTGCAGGTGGTGGATAATGGTTCAGGCATGTCTGATTCCGATGCCCGTCTGTGTTTCGAAAGGCATGCAACATCAAAAATCCGTCAGGCGGAAGATCTTTTTTCAATCAGGACGATGGGATTCCGGGGCGAAGCGCTGGCAGCGATTGCAGCTGTTGCGCAAATCGAGCTTAAAACAAAAACAACCGGATCAGAAGCAGGTACACGTGTTAAAATCAATGCATCTGAATTTGAGATACAAGAGCCTGCTGCCTGTTCAGACGGCACCAGTATTTCGGTAAAAAATCTCTTTTACAATATACCAGCCAGACGCAAGTTTCTGAAAGCCAATTCAACGGAACTTAAGCATATTATTACCGAGTTTCAGAGGATAGCACTGGCGCATCACGACACGACCTTTATTTTACAGCATAACGACTCAGAAGTTTATAATCTGCCCGGAGCCAGGTTGCTGGAAAGGATACAGCACCTGTTCGGCAAGACTATCGCTCAGCAGTTAGTGAATGTCAAAACTGAAACCAGTATTATGCAGGTGAGCGGATACATTGGCAAGCCGGAGTTTGCACGAAAAACATACGGGGAGCAGTTTTTTTTCGTGAATGGAAGATTCATGAAGCATCCTTATCTGCACAGGGCCGTATCGCAATGTTACGACGGGCTGATACCCGGAGATGCGGTACCTGCTTATTTTATTTATGTGGAAATCGATCCTGTTCATATCGATGTAAACATTCATCCGACCAAAACTGAAATAAAATTTGAAGACGAAAGAGCTGTTTATCAGATCATTCAGGCCTCTGTGAGAGAAGCTTTAGGAAAATTCAATCTGACTCCGACTCTGGATTTCGATCGGGAAGGTGCCATGGAGATTCCCTATTTCCGGCCGGGTGATTCGGTCAATCCTCCCACCATCCGGGTGAATACTGATTTCAATCCATTCGACAGTGACGATCAAACCTGGAAGAGGGACTCCTATTCCGGATCAAAAGAACGCCAGGCACAGGTGACCGGGTGGGAAAAATTATATTCACCTACAGATCAGAGCGATGTGCGTATACAGTCGGAACCGTCAGAACAGCCAGGTCTTCCGGGTTTGGGACAAGCCAATCGCAGTTTTCTTCAGCTCAAGAACAAATACCTGTTAATACCGGTAAAATCGGGAGTTATGATGGTTAATTATGCCCGGGCCTATGAGCGGATCCTATTCGAGGATTTTATGCGAAACATGAGTGAGCCAGGCAGCATCAGTCAGCAGGTTCTCTTCCCGGTTACCTTTGAGCTGAATCCTCTGGATCTTCATTTGTTGCTGGATGTTAGTGACGAACTGACAGCCATCGGATTCGACATTCAACCTTTCGGAGGTCAAAGTGTTATTGTAAGGGCCATGCCTGCGTCGGTTGACGCCAATGACCCTAAGGCACTGATTGAAGGTCTGTTGGAGAATTTGAAAAACGAAACTCCGGACCTGGCCGGACAGTTTAAGGAGCAGGTGGCAAAATCTGCCGCACGGGTTTCATCATTGGCTTTCGCCCGCCCGCTGCATGATGCAGAGGTTCAGGGATTGATCGACAGGTTATTTGCCTGCCGGGAGCCTCAATCCACTCCCGGAGGAAAACCTGTACTGACGATATTACAGATGGAGGAAATTGAGAAGAGGTTTGCATAAACTTTGTAAGGCAAAGGGCAGGAAGGCAGGAAGGCAAAAGGAAAGGCACAAGGCAAAAGGCTCAAGGCGCAAGGAAAGTATTAAGATTTAAGAAAAAAGTTAGAAGGAGCATAAAATGTCAGAAAGATTTGGAGGAAGGAGTGGATCAATGCCGCCGGCGGTATTAAATCTGATCATCATAAATGTGATCCTGTTTCTGGCCACTTATGTACTGGGAAACAGTGGGGTCGATCTGGTCAAGTACCTTGGATTGTATTATCCGGGCTCGGAGCTCTTTCAACCCTATCAGCTGATCACACACATGTTCATGCATGGCGGGATCACTCATTTATTCTTCAATATGTTCGCGCTCTGGATGTTTGGCCGCGTTTTGGAATCGGTATGGGGCAGCGGTCGATTTCTGGTTTTCTACTTTATAACAGGTTTAGGTGCGGCCGCATTTCATCTGCTTGTGAATTCTATCATTATCGGATCGATAAATTCTGAGATGCAGGCTCTTTTGAACAGCCTTTCTCCGGATACTTTTGCCGGATTTCTAAAGCACCGGTTTCCAGAATATCAATCGCAGGTTTCGGACTTTCTCTCCGGATGGGCTGCTGATCCAAACAATCCAAATTTCCTGTCACAGGCACCGGAATATCTCCGTCAGCTCATTCATCTCCGGATGGACATTGCCACTATTGGGGCCTCCGGAGCAGTTTTCGGTGTTTTGCTGGGCTTTGGCATGCTATTTCCGAACACCCAGCTCATGCTGCTTTTTCCCCCTATTCCGATCAAAGCCAAATGGTTTGTGCTGGGTTACGGTGCAATTGAGTTTATCTCAGCCATCTGGAATCAACCTGGCGATCATGTGGCGCATTTCGCCCATCTTGGTGGCATGATTTTCGGGTTCATCCTTATCAAATTCTGGAACCGTACCCAACGACAGCAATTTTACTGACATGACTGCATTCGATGATTTCAGACGCAATTTCAGCAAGCAAAGCACGCTTGCCCAACTGATAACAATTAACGCAGGGGTTTTCCTCTTCCTGAAAATTATTGGCGTATTTTTTTTTCTTTTCAAACA
>CAILAQ010000817.1 GCA_903832165.1 uncultured Bacteroidota bacterium
GGCTCTCTGCTATTTAAAGCTGGGTAATGTTGCCGAATGCAAAAAACAACTCAATAACCTGAAAGGAAGTGGCTCCTTTTACCGGGAAAAGGCTGAAAAGCTGGGGAGGTTGGTGAGGTAAATCGAACGGCAACTCCCACTTTTTAATGATGGAAGTTTGATGCTCTTATTCGGCAAGGTTTGCGAATATGCTTTTAATTTTTCGCGCCAATTGTTCGTCAATTTTACCCATAACGACTTCTACCATAGCTTTGTCCAAGGTTGCAATTTTATGAACCCGAACAATGGATGGTAATTTTAACCCTGATTTTTCCCAGCTTTCGATATAAACATCTTGGTTGGAATCGTATACTTGACTGGTTATCCGGCAAACAACGATATCGCCATCTTCAAAGTCGCTAATTATCAGAGATGGTCTTCTCTTATAGGTCAAGCCATCAGTATAAGGAAATTTCAATAATACAATTTCTCCAAAAGAAAATTTTTCCATTTTAGCTTTTGTCGTAAATTGAATCTGATTCGGCATATCCTTCAAGGAACTCCCTGCGGGCTACTTCCTGAAATGACAAATTATCATATACAGCAGGTTCATCAATCAAAACAATCACCCGAATAACTTTACCCTGATTCGATTTTAATTCAGGTTGGATCTTGATCGGAATCTGAATTTGATTGTTCTGTATTTTCGATTTAAATTCTAATGCTCTCATTGCCAAAATCTTTCCACAAAGATAAGAATTTTCCATAGTTCAGCCGGGAATTTTCTTCGAAGAAGACGTTTACGCTATCGGCACATTATCCCGTATTTCAATTCTTGCTTTTTACCACTCAGTTTTAAAGCTGATCGATGGAATGATCGGAAAGAGGGAAAACGAGTAGAGTTTCATCTGGCCCTGGTCGTCGCGGTTGAAATAGAGATAATAAGGGTTTTTCCGGTTATAGGCATTGTAAATCTCAAAGCTCCAGGTGCGGCTTTTACGGCCGTTTGATTCCGTATAATGAATGCCGATATCGAGCCGGTGGTAAGCGGGCATCCGGTAATTATTCCGCTTATCATAAATGAATGCATTATCGGTAAACGGATCTGGAATATTAATCGTTAAATCCGGCTCGGTGTCCAAAACGGATACCGGATATTTGGTGAGCGCCAATGTAACAGCCTCTCCGGTGGAATATACCCAATTGCCGGAAAAGCTCCATTTTTCATTGATCTGATGATTGATGACCATGGTAAACACATGCCTGCGGTCAAACCGATACGGGAACGGCTCGCCCCGGTTCAACTGATCGAATTGCCGCATATTCTTTGACCAGGTATATCCGATCCAACCCGTTGTATTACCCTCTTTTTTCTGAAGCAGAAACTCCACCCCATACGCCTGTCCCCTGCCATTCTTAACGACATTGTTTTGCCAGTCAGACCCGGTGGAAAAGGAGGATTCTCCGTCCCCGAATTCAATCAGATTTTTCATCGTTTTATAGTATCCTTCCACGGTAAAATCCAGTAGATGATTCTTCCCCAGGCTGGCCGACCATCCAATCACAAACAGGTCGGATTTCTGAGGCGGGATATTTGCCGTTGAAGGCACCCACAGATCGGTCGGCAACCCCGCATCACTGTTGGATAACAGATGAATATACTGCACCATCCGGGTATAGGATGCCTTCACCGACATATCGGGCGTGATCTGAAAATTGGCGCGGAGCCTGGGTTGCAGCGAAGGGTAGTGTATCTGGTTGACCCAAAAATCCGAAAGGTGCAGGCCCAGATTAAATGAAAAACGACCCGTATGGAATTCATCCTCAATATAGGCTTCGGATTCCAGAGCCCTGATTTTTGGAGAACGGAATAAAGTATCAATAATCGGTAACCCACCTCCACTCTGACTATAAGCCTGAACCGACGGGTCGTAGGTGTGAAAAGTAGCACCACCTCCAAATTTGATTTGATGACCGTTTCTGAGGGAATAATCAAAATCTGTTTTAACCAGATAATCAACAATTCCCGACCGTAGCTGTCGGTTATAGTCGCCCACCCTGGCTGCGGTTTGCTTATCAGATAAAGTGGCACTCAGGGTATTTTCATGGGAATAACCGGTAAATCCCAGTATTGTATTGCTAAAGAGCCGGCCCGACCAGATATGATTCCATCGGGAGGAGGCACACTGGTTTCCCCACCGGATATTCATCTTACTCCGGATATTGTAAGGGTAACTGCTCATCGGCGAATTGTCGTTCTGAATAGTGAAAATATTGTCCTGTCCGGCATAGGCGCTAAAGAACAACTTGTCTTTTTCAGTGAGTGTAAAGTTCATTTTCGCATTGCCATCGAGCAAATAATATCCCGATATCAACTTGCCGCCATTGAGGTAACCATAAGCACGGGTAAACAGATCGAGCATGCTTCGCCTGACAGATATCAGATACGACGACCGCCCTTTTTTCAGTGGTCCTTCGAGCGTGAGTTTGCTCGCAATTATCCCAATAGTATATGAGCCGGCAGCTTTCTGGTTATTGCCATCTTTCATGCGCACATCGAGCAATGCGGAGAGGCGGCCACCATACCGGGCAGGAAAACCACCCTTAAAGAGTTGTACGGAACTGATGGCATCAGGATTAAATACAGATACAAAACCTCCCAGATGATTTACATTATAGAGGGCAATATCATCGAGGAGGATGAGATTCTGATCGGGACTGCCACCGCGGACAAACATTCCGGCCGAACCCTCCCTGCCCGACTGTACACCAGGCATCAGCTGAAAGGCCCGCATGATATCCTTTTCGCCCAGCAGCGACGGAATCATTTGCAACTGGCTCGCAGGAATTTCCATCCGGCTGATCATTGCATTCCGTTGGTTTGGGTTGTACCCGGCCCTCACTTCAATTTCCCCGATCATTAGTCCAGGGGTTAGTGAGATTTCCATTGCCTGGTTTTTCAGGGGCTTCAGAAGAATTGTCTTTGGTTGATATCCGATGAAACTAATCATGATCAGGGCAGAGTCGGCCTCCGCAAGTGTGATACTGAAGAATCCGAATGCATTGGTGGTGGCAGACTTCCTGCTGGCTAAATCGATAATATTGGAAGAGATCAGGCTTTCGCCGCTGATCTGATCCGTTACCCGGCCGCTGATCGTTACCTGTGCCCTGCTGATCAGCGGTACAAAAAGCATCAGAATAACAAAAGTGAGCCTCATAGGGGTTGCTTCCATTGTTTGACTTCCACTTTGATAAAATCCTGGACGTAGGCCGCCAGTATCCCGTATCCATTGGTGACATTAGATATCACCGAGGTTGGATTTCCAATCAGGAGCGTTGCCAGGGGATCCTCGTTGAAGGCTCCCTGGTTTTGGGTGCGTTTATGCAGGAGCCACGATTTCCGAAAATCATAATAGGTCCTGCTTACTGAGCGCAAAATAAAAAAGTCACCGTTTCCCCAGCTGACCATCGGCTCGCTGAGCCAGGCATGGTATGTTCCCTCATTAAACATTTTCATATTCAAGGTATATTCCCGGCCATTAAACAGATTATCAGAAAACACGAATGATACTGGATTATAATCAACCAATCCCTCGGCCTGAATTGCAGGATCTGCAATTTCCACTGTATTCAGGTAACTGACTTCCACTTTCGAATTCCACCACCTCTGGCTGATAAAGACGAGCTCATAGTAATTACGCTCATCCGGCGGATCGGTAAAAGTTATGGAGTAATCATAATGAGGCGCACCATATGAATCATAGGTTTTGCCCTTAAACCCTTCCGCCCGGTCGATTCTCACCAGCGCCGGAATCGAATCAGTTGCTTTTACTTCCTTGCCATCGGGTAATCTAATCACCAGGGTATACCGGCAATTCTCCCGTAAAAGTTGGCCCGGAACAGTAATCTTCTGCAAGGTTTTATCCGGTTCAGAAAATACCAGGTCATTGCCTTTCCAGAGTTCAAAATCGGTCCATTCGAGTGTAGTGCTGTCATCGTCCAGAACAGATGAGGTTGTTCCAAGGTTAATAATGGAATTACGACCCGGACTTATCAAGCCCGATAGTACCGGTTCTCTTTGGATATGAGTGGTCTTCAGCTCAATTTCCTGGGTGCAGGAAATTAGGATGAAGAGGAATAACAGAACCCAATATTCAGGATGTTTCAGCATTCAGGTAGGAAGTGACTTGGAACCGCTTAATATAGAAACGATTCGATTTTCATAAAATTGCTGTTTTGCAATGCGCTACCACGAATAACTGAATGAATGACCAGCGAAAGTTGAAGTCAAATTGCCATAAGTCCAAAAAGGTGAATGAAACCAGTAGGTCCCTGACCAGATTCCCGTTGGCAGTAAGTTTACATAGGCATTATTTACAGTTGGCCAACTGAAGCTATATGGGGAATCCGAACCAACATCATTCAGGTGTTCACAAGAGTATACCCCGCAACCTGATGTAATGTATGGATCACAGGAATAATTCACATATTTATAAGACCAGGTCGAGTTAAAAGAAAAACTCGGAACATAATCACCATAAATCCAGGTTCCCCAGAAATTCTTCTTCATAGCTTCCGCCCTAACAACATGTGTACAGCTCATATATTCAGCACAGCCCTGAGAATAGCTTCCATAAGGTTCGGAATGGCCATCAATCCATACCCTAACCCGTTTCACCAATACCCCTAGCCAATTGTATTCCGTTGGGACCCACGCCGCATCAGTATTCCCGATTGTCCAGGTATTCGACATTGCGTGTTTCAGACGATTTTCAACTAGCCGCTTTTTGACAATAATCCACCCATCTTCATAATCTTCATTGACTGTTTTCAACTTATCCACAAGCTGTAAATCACCATTTTTAATTACCTTGATAGCATCCGACGTATATTGTAAGATTATTGTGTCAACTTTAACAAAACCTTCTGCATTCAATATTGTAGCGTAGGAATTCTGGCTTAAGTTGAGATCGAAATATTCACTGCCATCCACGTCCTTAACCATTTTCAACAAACCACTTGATAATGCCGATTTAAAAATTTCAGAGTGTTTCTCTGGTTGGATTCTCCAGTATGATTGTTGTGCATCAGGCAGGCTAAAGTAATAATTACTGATTGAATCTTCCGCATGTATAACCTCTCTAAACAATCCGGCTGGCGTTTTAACTCCCATAGTAGTTTCAAACTTTTTTAATTCAGCGTCACTTATTAAATTGAGTTGATTTGCCTTCAAATTTAAATCCTTGAAGGAATTGAAAACAAGCATTCCGTGTTCAGTTTTGAGATTAACTTCACTTTTGCTAGTTGAATTTTGGAAATCCGCCC
>CAILAQ010000818.1 GCA_903832165.1 uncultured Bacteroidota bacterium
GCATGCGTTCGTTGATATCATGGCAAAGGGATATTATACGCAATGATTCACCCAACCCTTCCACCGTGGCGTTGATTTCCACATGTGTTATCAGGCCTTCCCCGTCTTCATATTCGGTGGCGAAGTTCCTGATATTTCCATCCCTGAAGCATTGCGCCACAGCCTCAGCATTTCGTTGACGGGCGTGAATTGCAGTCCACTCCAAAACATTTCTTGCAAAAATCTCACGGAGTTCGTGGTGGCCTGTGAGACGAACATACTCCGGGTTCGCATCCATAACATTACCTTTCCCGTCAATGATCAGGTATCCCATTCCTGTCATCTCGATAAGGCTACGGTACTTTTTTTCGCTTTCCCGGATTTCCTCCTCGGCATTTTTGCGCTTGGTGATGTCGGAAAAGGTAACAACGGCTCCATCAATATGTCCATGATCAAATATCGGAAATGAGGAGAATTCCGCGGCGAAGGATGTTCCGTCTTTCCGCCATAGCACCTCGCTGTCGATCCGGCAACCATCTCCGGTAAGCTTGGCGTGAAAAATGGGGCAATCTTCCACCAAATAGGGTAACCCGTTGGAATGACTGTGGTGAATAAGATTATGCATGTTTTTGCCTTCACATTCCCCGGTCTTGTATCCCAGAATATTTAACGCTGATTTGTTGATGAAAGTGCAACAACCGTCCAAATCAATACCGTAGATACCCTGATCAGTTGTTTGGAGTAATTGGTCTAACTGGTCATTACTCCTTTGAAGCATTTCTTCAGCTTGTCTGCGCCCTGTAATGTCATGATAATTCAATAAGACACCCTTTATAATTGGGTCATTCGTAAGATTGGCAGCACTAAGTTCTATAGGCTTATAACTACCATCTTTACATTTATATCTGTACTCTACAATTTTAACTGCATTATCTTTGTCGAGGAGAGAAACGAACTCTTTTTGAATACGCTCCAGGTCATCTGGATGAACCATTAACCATCCATTTGCCCCAACAAGGTCATGCGGCTGCCAGCCGAACCATTTTTCAATATTGGGGCTATTGAATTTCATATAGCCATCCACGCCAAGGATACCGATAACATCTGAAATATTGGATATCATTGAAATATGTCTGGCTTCGCTCTCAATAAGTGCATCCTCTGCGACCTTTCGTTCGGTGAAGTCAACCGCTGTTACAAAACATTGCCCTCCGCCTTTCGGAACATTGCCGACAAGATGAAAATACATTGGTACATTATCTCCGTTTGAAAGGGTAATATCACAAATTGACGGCGTTTTGCCGGCAAATGCCATTTCAAGAAAACTATTGAAGGCCGGCCTTGTATCGTTGGAAACAAAAAAGTCAAACCGACTGGTTTTCAATGCTGAGCGTTCCTTGCCTAGGATTTTCGCTCCGCTGATATTTAATTCGGTTATTTCCGCTTCTTTGGATAAAGTAAAATATCCTGTAGGTGCAAAATCATACAATTCAGCAAATTTTGCAGATGCAATTTCTGCCTGCTCTTTTGCCTGAATCAGTTCATTGTTCTGCATCTCCAGCTCTATCTGGTGCACCTCAAGCTCATTAATGAGACGAAGCGCTTCAACTTCGGAGAGTTCTGCGGAAACGATCAGTGCATTTCTGCCTTTTGCTTTTTTCATTGATTAGAAGTGGGTTTGGCTGTGCAGCTTAACCTGAGAAGGTTGCATATAGCGTGCCAGAATGAACCAGCTGGCGAATTATACTCTGAAAAGCTTTTCTATAATGCTCTCCTTGAAGTATCTGAAGAGTGTTTAATTCTTCAAAGAATGTGGATTCTGCGGGAATGA